>JAGOBT010000268.1 GCA_017999135.1 Burkholderiaceae bacterium | reverse complement strand
CAACCAGGGCAGCCTGCTGCTGGTGCTGGAAGCCGCGGGTGCCGCGGCGCCCGCCCCGGCAACGGCCGCGCCAGCACCGGCTGCGGCTGTTGCACCGGCAACTGCTGCAGTGGCTGCACCCGCTGCGGCCAGCTACGCCGGCGGTGCCGACATCGAATGCGACCTGCTGGTGCTGGGCGCCGGCCCGGGCGGCTATTCGGCCGCCTTCCGCGCAGCCGACCTGGGCCTGAAGACGGTGATCGTCGAGCGCTATGCCACGCTGGGTGGCGTGTGCCTGAACGTGGGCTGCATCCCCAGCAAGGCGCTGCTGCACGTGGCCAGCGTGATGGACGAGGTGAAGCACTTTGCCGACCTGGGCGTCACCTTCGCGGCGCCGCAGGTGGATCTGCCCAAGCTGCTGGGCCACAAGAACAAGGTGGTGGGCAAGCTCACCGGCGGCCTGGCGGCCATGGCCAAGATGCGCAAGGTCACCGTCGTGCGCGGCTACGGCAGCTTTGCCGACCCGCACCATGTGGTGGTGGAAGAGACCACCGGCGACGGCCAGGCCAAGACCGGCAAGACGCAGACCATCCAATTCAAGCAATGCATCATCGCCGCCGGCTCGCAGGCGGTGCGGCTGCCCTTCCTGCCCGATGACCCGCGCATCGTCGACAGCACCGGTGCGCTGGAACTGCGCCAGGCACCGAAGAAGATGCTGGTGGTGGGCGGCGGCATCATCGGCCTGGAGATGGGCACGGTGTACTCCACGCTGGGTGCCCGGCTGGATGTGGTGGAGATGCTCGACGGCCTGATGCAGGGCGCCGACCGGGATCTGGTCAAGGTGTGGCAGAAGATGAATGCGCCGCGCTTCGACAACATCATGCTCAAGACCAAGACGGTGGCGGCCGAGGCCACGGCCGACGGCATCCGCGTGAAGTTCGAAGGCCTGGACGGCAAGCAGAGCGAAGGCCTCTACGACCTGGTGCTGCAGGCGGTGGGCCGCACGCCCAACGGCAAGAAGATCGGTGCCGACAAGGCTGGCGTGGCGGTGACTGACCGCGGCTTCATCCCGGTGGACGTGCAGATGCGCACCAACGTGCCGCACATCTTCGCCATCGGTGACGTGGTCGGCCAACCGATGCTGGCGCACAAGGCGGTGCACGAGGCGCATGTGGCGGCCGAAGTGGCCGCCGGCGACACCAAGGCCCAGTTCGACGCCCGCGTGATCCCCAGCGTGGCCTACACCGACCCCGAGGTGGCCTGGGTCGGCCTGACCGAAGAAGAAGCCAAGGCCAAAGGCATCGCAGTCAAGAAGGGGCTGTTCCCTTGGTCGGCGTCGGGCCGGGCGATTGCCAATGGCCGCGACGAAGGCTTCACCAAGCTGTTGTTCGATGCCGAGACCCACCGCATCCTGGGCGGCGGCATCGTTGGCACCCATGCCGGCGACATGATCGGCGAGGTGGCTCTGGCCATCGAGATGGGCGCTGATGAGGTCGACATCGGCAAGACCATCCACCCGCACCCCACGCTGGGCGAGAGCATCGGCATGGCCGCCGAGGTGGCCCACGGCAGCTGCACCGACCTGCCGCCGGCGCGCCGGTAGCACCGGGCGCCGCGGGTCAAGTTCGGCTGGCGCGGGCCGACAACACCGTCAGAGGGTGATCCAGCGGCCTGCGCGGGTGGCAGGCGGCTGTGCTGTCGCCTGCCCCTGTTGTCGCCCCGCATGCCTTGCCGCATGCGCCCCGCCCGATGCCCGCGTCCCGACCTGCTGCCCGTCGCGCCTTGCTGTCCAACGTGCCGTGGGCCACGCTGCTGGCCTGCAGCGGGCTGGCGGCCTGGGCCTTGTGGGCCATCTGGGTCGACCGGCCGCTGTGGGCCGCGCTGCCAGTGGCTGGCGCCGGCGCCATCCTGGGGGCCTGGGTCGGCCGCCGGGCGATGGCGCAGGCCGCCGCCCGCCTGGTGCAGGCGCCGTCCGGCGCTGACCCGGCCACCGATGACGTCGCCGCCCATGCGCGTGACGCTGCGGGCGGCGCGATCGATGCCGGCATCGACACCGCCCCGCTGCCGCCTGAACTGCAGCCGCTGGCCGACGGCATCCAGGCCCTGGTGGCCCGTCAGCAGGCGCTGTACACCGTGCAAGCCGAACAACTGGAGGCCCTGCGCCGCCAGGCCCACAGCGATCCGCTCACCGGCCTGGCCAACCGCCGGCACTTCATGGCCATGCTCGATGCACTGCTGGGCAGTGGCGAGACACCGGCCGAAGCCGGCCTGTTGCTGCTGCGCCTGCGCGACCTGCAGGGCCTGAACCGGCGCGTGGGCCATGCCGCCGCCGACCGGGCGCTGCTGGCGGTGGCCGAGTCGCTGCAGGCCTATCCTGACCGCATCAGCCGCTGCGTCGCCGGGCGTTTGAACGGCGCCGACTTCGCGCTGTTGCTGCCGGTCGGTGGCATGGCGCGGGAGACGTGCACCGCGCTGATCCAGGCCGTGCGGCTGCCGTTGCTGGCCATCGACCCGCAGGCGCGGCTGTTTGCCGGCGCGGTGGAACTGGACCGGCCGATGACCGCGCAGCAGGCGCTGGCCCTGGCCGACGCGGCACTGGCCCGGGCTGAAGCCGGCTTGAACCCGCCGCCGTCTGTGCCCACGGCCGATCTGCCGCCGATGGACGCCGGCCTGCCGCAGGGTGAATCGTCCTGGCAGCGGCGCATCAGCCGGGCTTTGGCGCAGGGCAGGGTGGCGCTGGCCGCCTACCCAGTGCGCACGCCCGACGGCCGGCAACTGCACCTGGACTGCCCGCTGCGGGTGCAGTTGCAGGCGGGCGGACCGATGGAGCCGGCCAGCCGCTGGCTGTCACTGGCCACGCGCAGCCGGCTGTGTGCCGAGGTGGACGAGAAGGCAGTGGCCCTGGCACTGGCCGCCATCGCCCAGGACGGCCAGGCCCGCTGCATCAACGTGGCCGCGCAGTCGGTCGGCTCGGCTGAATTCGTGGCTGCGGTGGCGCGCCGGCTGGAGCAGGCGCCCGAGGCAGCCTGCCGGCTGTGGATCGACCTGCCCGAGGCGCTGGCGCTGGAGCGGCCGCTGCTGGTGCGCGAGGTGTCGCGCCGCTGGCGCCCGCTGGGCGCGATGCTGGGGCTGGAGCATGCCGGCGAGGGCCTGGCCCGCATCCCGCGGCTGATCGACCTGGGGCTGGACTGTGTACGCATCGACAGCCGCTTCGTGCACGGCATCAGCGCCGATGGCGCCGCCGACGCGCGCCGCCATCTGCAGGGCCTGGTGCGGCTGGTGCAGGCGGTGGGCCTGCAGGTCACGGCCGAGGGCGTGCGCCACGCGGGCGACCTGGACGCGCTGTGGCGCCTGGGCTTCGATGCCGCCACTGGCCCGGCGCTGGTGGCCGAACCGGCGCCCGCGCCGGCGCCGGTCACCGTCAGCTGAGAGCCGGCCCGCTGGTCAGATGCTGCTGCAGTGCAGCGGATAGGCGCCCGCCTTGCGGCAGGCGAAGAAGTGCTGCAGCGTCTCTTTCACCGTGCGGAAGGCAATCTGGTCCCAGGGCACTTCATGCTCATGGAACAGCCTGGCCTCCAGCGTCTCGGGCCCGGGGTCGAGTGCGGTGTCGGTCATGCGGGCGCGATAGAACAGGTGCACCTGGCCCACCCGCACCACGCTGATCATGGTGAACAGGTCCTGCAGCTCGATGTGGGCGCCGGCTTCTTCCACCGTCTCGCGGCGGGCACCGTCTTCCACCGTCTCACCCAGTTCCATGAAGCCGGCGGGCAGGGTCCAGAAGCCGTGGCGCGGCTCGATGGCGCGCTTGCACAGCAGCACCTGGTCGCCCCACACCGGCACCGTGCCCACCACGTTCAGCGGGTTCTCGTAGTGGATCAGCCCGCAGGCCGGGCACACGGCACGCTCGCGGTTGTCGTCGTCGGGCACCTGGTAGCCCACGGGGCTGCCACAGGCTCGGCAATGCTTGATGCGGCGCAACTCGATCATCGGCAAAGTGTAGCGGTGGGGCATGGCATCATCATCGGCACACCGTCCATCCACCCTTTGCTTGAAGCTGCCATGTCCTACGTGATCCCCGCTCCTGCCGTCCCGTCCGTGCCCGTGGTGGGCGGCGGGTTGTTTCCGGTGCACCGCATCTACTGCGTGGGCCGCAACTATGCCGAACATGCGCAGGAGATGGGCTTCAGCGGCCGCGAGCCGCCGTTCTTCTTCCTGAAGCCGGCCGACGCGCTGGTGCCGGTGGCCGACGGCAGCGTGGGCGAGATCCCGTACCCGCCGCTCACCGCCAACCTGCACCATGAGATCGAGCTGGTGGTGGCCATCGGCACCGGCGGGCGCGACATCGCCGCGGCGGATGCGGCCAAGCACATCTGGGGCTATGCCATCGGCCTGGACATGACCCGCCGCGATCTGCAGAACGAGATGAAGAAGCAGGGCCGCCCCTGGTGCATCGGCAAGGCCTTCGACGCGTCGGCACCCATCGGCCCGCTGCACCCCATCGCCCGCACCGGTGCACTGACGACCGGCGCGATCACGCTGGCGGTCAACGGGGTGCAGCGGCAGAAGGGCGATCTGGCCGAGCTGATCTGGAACGTGGCCGAGACCATCGAGACGCTGTCCAGGGCCTGGACATTGCAGCCCGGCGACCTGATCTACACCGGCACGCCGGCCGGCGTGGGCGCGGTGGTGGCGGGTGACGTGATGGAAGGTGCCATCGCCGGGCTGGGCACGCTGCAGGTGCGTGTGCAGCAGGGTTGATCCAGGGGCTGGAGGCCGCATGCAGCTCTACAACTACTTCCGTTCGTCGGCCTCGTACCGGGTGCGCATCGCCCTGGCGCTGAAGGGCCTGGACTACGACTACCTGCCGGTGCACCTGGTCAGGCGCGAGCATCTGGACGACAGCTACACGGCCTTGTCCGCCTCGCGCCTGGTGCCCACGCTGCAGGACGGCGATGCGGTGCTGAGCCAGTCGCTGGCGATCATCGAGTACCTGGACGAAACCCACCCGCAGCCACCGCTGCTGCCGGCCGATGCGCGGGGCCGCGCGCGGGTGCGCGCCATCGCGCTGGACATTGCCTGCGAGATCCACCCGCTGAACAACCTGCGCGTGCTGCGCTACCTGACGCACGACCTCAAGCTGAGCGAGGACGACAAGGACCGCTGGTACCGCCACTGGGTGGAAAGCGGCCTGGAATCGGTCGAACGGCAGCTGGCCGCCCAGCCCGCGCGCTACTGCCACGGCGACACGCCCACGCTGGCCGACTTGACCCTGGTGCCGCAGATCTTCAACGCCCAGCGCTTCCGCTGCCGCACCGACCACGTGCCGCAGGTGATGCGGGTGTTCGAGACCTGCATGCAGCTCGACGCCTTCAGCCAGACG
>JAGOBT010000267.1 GCA_017999135.1 Burkholderiaceae bacterium | reverse complement strand
AAACAAAAACGGCGGCCCCGATGCACCGCGCCTGGAAGCGCAGCGCACCGGGGCCGCCTGGGCTGTCGCCCGGTCCGGTTGCCGACCGTCCGCAGGTCGATCGGAGCCGGGGCCGAGGCCGGTCAGCCCATGTGCAGGCCGCCGTTGCAGCTGAAGTCGGCGCCGGTGGTGAAGCCGGAATCCTCGCCCGCCAGCCAGGCGCAGATCGAGCCGATTTCATCCGGCGTGCCCAGGCGCTTGACCGGGATGGTGGCGACGATCTTCTCCAGCACTTCGGGCTTGATGGCGCGGACCATGTCGGTGCCGATGTAGCCCGGGCTGACGGTGTTCACCGTCACGCCCTTGGCGGCCATTTCCTGCGCCAGGGCCATGGTGAAGCCGTGCATGCCGGCCTTGGCGGCCGAGTAGTTGGTCTGGCCGGCCTGGCCCTTCTCGCCGTTGACCGAGCTGATCTGGATGATGCGGCCCCAGCCCTTTTCCACCATGCCCGGCACCACCTGCTTGGTGACGTTGAACATGCTGTTCAGGTTGGTGTCGATGACGGCCTTCCAGTCCTCGGGCGTCATCTTCAGGAACATGCGGTCGCGGGTGATGCCGGCGTTGTTGACCAGCACGTCGATGGTGCCGTGCTCGGCCACGGCCTTGCTGAAGGCCTCGACCGTGCTGTCCCAGTCGGCCACGTTGCCCACCGAGGCGTAGAAGCTGTAGCCCAGCGCCTTCTGCTCGTCGAGCCACTTGGTGAAGTCGCGGCTGGGGCCGCAGCCGGCGATGACCTTGAAACCGTCCTTGTGCAGGCGCTGGCAGATGGCGGTGCCGATGCCGCCCATGCCGCCGGTGACGTATGCGACCTTGTTGTTGGCCATGTCTCTCTCTCCTTGGGGTGTGCGTGGGGAAACGGGTTGCGCGGGGTTCAGCGCTCGATGGTCAGGGCCACGCCCATGCCACCGCCGATGCAGAGGCTGGCGATGCCCTTCTTCGCGTCACGCTTCTGCATTTCATGCAGCAGCGTCACCAGGATGCGGCAGCCAGACGCGCCGATCGGGTGGCCGATGGCGATGGCGCCACCGTTGACGTTGACCTTGCTGGTGTCCCAGCCCATTTCCTTGTGCACGGCACAGGCCTGGGCGGCAAACGCCTCGTTGATCTCCAGCAGGTCCAGGTCGGCCGGGTTCCAGCCGGCGCGCTGCAGCGCCTTGCGGGCGGCAGGCACCGGGCCCATGCCCATCACCTTGGGGTCGAGGCCGGCGCTGGCGTAGCTGGCGATGCGGCCCAGCGGCTTCAGGCCCAGGGCGGCGGCCTTGGCGGCCGTCATCAGCACCACGCCGGCGGCGCCGTCGTTCAGGCCACTGGCATTGCCGGCGGTGACCGAGCCAGCCTTGTCGAAGGCGGGGCGCAGGCCGGCCAGGGCGTCGGCGCTGGTCTTCTTGTTGATGAATTCGTCCGCATTGAACAGGATCGGGTCGCCCTTCTTCTGGGCGATGGACACGGCGGTGATCTCGTCCTTGAAGCGGCCGGCTTCCTGGGCGGCGGCGGCCTTCATCTGGCTGGCCAGAGCCAGTGCATCCTGCTGCTCGCGGGTGATGCCGTACTGCTTGGCCACGTTCTCGGCGGTGATGCCCATGTGGTACTGGTTGTACACGTCCCACAGGCCGTCGGTGATCATGCTGTCGACCATCTTCCAGTCGCCCATGCGCTGGCCGTCGCGGCTGTTCAGCAGCACGTGCGGGGCGGCGCTCATGTTCTCCTGCCCGCCGGCGATGACGATCTCGCTGTCGCCGTCACGGATGGCCTGGGCGCCCAGCATCACCGCCTTCAGGCCCGAGCCGCACACCTTGTTGATGGTGAAGGCCGGCACTTCCAGCGGCAGGCCCGACTTGACGACCGCCTGGCGGGCGGCGTTCTGGCCGCTGCCGGCAGTGAGCACCTGGCCCAGGATCACTTCGCTGATCTGCGCGCCGGTGAGGCCGCTGCGCTCGAGCAGGGCCTTGATCACGGTGGCGCCCAGTTCGGGGGCCGGGGTCTTGGCCAGGGTGCCGCCGAACTTGCCGACCGCGGTGCGGGCGGCGGCGACGATGACGATGTCGGTGCTCATGGGTAGGGTCTCCAGATGGATGGGAGGAAGTCGGTCGGATGCCGAAATGGGGCGGAGGTTCAGGCCTTCTGCTTGACGTAGCGGCCCGGCGCCGCCTCGATGACCTTGTGGCTGCGGTTGCCATAGGCCTTGGGCGCCGGCACCTGCTTGCCGCCATGCTTGCCCAGCCAGCCCGACCACACCGGCCACCAGCTGCCCGGCGTCTCGGTGGCGGTCTTGAACCAGGCATCAGCCTCGGCCGGCAGCTTGCTGTTGACCCAGTGGCTGCGCTTGTTCTTGTTGGCCGGGTTGATCACGCCGGCGATGTGGCCCGACGCACCCAGCACGAAGGTCTTGTCCTGGCTGCCGGCCAGCACGCCGGTGCTCTTGTACGCGGCCTGCCAGGGCACGATGTGGTCTTCGCGCGAGCCGTAGATGAACACCGGGCAGGTGATCTTCGTCAGGTCCAGCGATTCGCCGCAGACCGTCAGCGCACCGGGCTGGCGCAGCGCGTTGTCCAGGTAGGTGTGGCGCAGGTACCAGCAGTACATCGGCCCGGGCAGGTTGGTGCTGTCGCCGTTCCAGTACAGCAGGTCGAACGGCGGCGGCGCCTCGCCCTTCAGGTAGTTGCCGACCACGTAGTTCCAGACCAGGTCGTTCGGCCGCAGGAAGCTGAAGGTGGTGGCCAATTCCTTGCCCTTGAGCAGGCCGGGGCCACCAGGCGCCTGGGCGCCGATGGTCATCTCGCGCAGCTTGACACTGGCTTCGTCGACGAAGACATCCAGGATGCCGGTCTCGCTGAAGTCGAGCAGCGTGGTCAGCAGCGTCATCGACGCGGCCGGCTGCTGGCCACGCGCAGCCAGCACCGCCAGCGCGGTGGCCAGGATGGTGCCGCCGACGCAAAAGCCGAGGGTGTTGATCTGCTCGGCGCCGGTGATGTCCTGGACCTGGGCGATGGCGGCGATGGGGCCCTGCTCGATGTAGTCGTCCCAGGTCTTGGCGGCCAGGCTGGCATCGGGGTTGCGCCAGCTGACGACGAACACCCGGTGGCCGTTTTCCACCGTGTAGCGGATCACCGAGTTCTCGGGCTGCAAGTCCAGGATGTAGTACTTGTTGATGCACGGCGGCACGAACAGCATCGGCACCGCATGCACCTTGGCAGTGAGCGGCTTGTACTCGATCAGCTGGAACAGCGCGTTCTCGAACACCACCGCGCCTTCGCTGGTGGCCACGTTGCGGCCCACCTCGAAGACACTTTCGTCGGTCTGCGACATGTGGCCCTGCTCGATGTCCTTCCACAGCAGCTGCATGCCCTGGGTGATGCTTTCGCCCTTGGTCTCGATGGCCTTGGCCAGTGCCTCGGGGTTGGTGGCCAGGAAGTTGGCCGGGCTGGCCGCATCCACCCACTGCTGCACCGCGAAGCGGATCTTGGCCTTGGTCTTGGCATCGCCCTGCACGCTTTCGGCCATCTGCAGCAGGGTGCGTGCATTCAGCAGATAGGCCTGCGCCACCATCGCGGCAGCTGGGTTCTTGGCCCAGGCGTCGGCCGAAAAGCGCTTGTCGCCCACGGGCGCGGCGGGCGTGCCCTCTTTCTGGAAGGCAGTGAGGGTGTTGTTCCACATCGCCGTGGCCTGGCTGATGTAGTCGCCCTGCAGCTTGGCCATGGCGTCCATCGGCAGGCTCAGGCCCGACATGGTCTTCCACATGTCGGTCATGGCGTTGCCGATGGCCTGGGCATTGGCCTGAACTTGCGCCTGGGTGGCCTGGGCGGCCTGGCCGAGGGCGTCGACCGCGGGAACCGGCTTCTGAGTCATTGTTGTCTCCACCTGTGCCGGGCGCCGCAATCTGCGTGCCCTTGTGCGATGCTGCGTCACATCGCACGTTGTACGGGTTCTAGCTTACCCGATGATGACGCTATTTTTCGATACGTGATATTACGTATCGCAATCTGAAATGCACATTGTCCCCATTGCCTGGATGTTCGTGGTGCTGCTGATGGCGGTGGCCGAGGCCACGTCGACGCAGGGCACCGTGCTGGGTGCCTTCATCACCTTGCTGCTGTACGGCGTGCTGCCGCTCACGATCGTGATGTACCTGCTGGGCACACCTGGACGCCGGCGTGCCCGCCGCCGGGCCGAAGCCGCAGAGGCGGCGCCCTCAACCGCCGCGCAGGGCGATGGCAGCGGCCATGCGCCCGGTGCGGGGCTCACGGCGGAACGAGAAGAACCGTGACCCCTGCGCCACGGTGCACCAGCCGCCGCCGTGCACCTGGCGCACGCCCAGCCCGGCCAGCCGGCGCCGCGCCAGGCCGGCCAGGTCGGCGCGCCAGCGGGCACTGCCGTCGGCCCGCGGGCTGAAGCGGAACAGCGCGGCATCGGCCGGCGCCAGCGCCGGCGCCTGCGGGTCGGCGCCGAAGGCCAGCAGCACATCGGGGCCCACCTCGAAGGCGGCCGGTCCGATGCAGGGGCCCAGCCAGGCCAGCAGGTCGGCAGGCGGGCAGCCGGCGGCGTCGCACAGCGCGGCCACGGTGTGGTCGAGCACGCCGCCCGCCAGGCCGCGCCAGCCGGCATGGGCCGCCCCCACCGCCCGGCCATCGGCGCTGCAGACCAGCACCGGCAGGCAATCGGCCACCAGCACGGCGCAGGCAATGCCCGGCGTGGTGCAGATGCTGGCGTCGGCACGCGGCAGCGGCGCGCCGGGCGCCAGATGGTCTGGCGTCAGACGCAGAACGTCGGCGCCATGCACCTGGTTCAGCCAGACCGGCTGCGCGCCCAGCGCCTGGCCAAAGCGGCGCTGGTTCTCCAGCACCGCAGCCGGGGCGTCGATTCCGTCACCGCCCAGCGCAGGCGGCCGCAGGTTCAGGCTGTCGAACGGCGCCGCGCTGATGCCGCCCAGCCGCGTGCTCATCAGCGCGGTGGTGCCCGCCGGCGCCGGCCAGTCGGGGCGGATGGCATCGGCCAGCAGGCCGAGACGCGGATCAGCCGGCATCCGGGCAGGCTGACGGCTGCGTCTGGCTGAAGGCGTCGAGCTGCATGCAGGTCTCGAACACCCGCATCACCTGCGGCACATGGTCGGTGCGGCAGTGGAAGCGCTGGGCGTTGAAGATCTGCGGCACCAGGGTCAAGTCGGCCAGCGTGGGCGTGTCGCCGTGGCAGTAGCGCGCGGGCTGGGCGGCCAGCTGCCGTTCGACCGATTCCAGGCCGCTCTCCACCCAGTGGCGGTACCAGCGGTCCTTGTCGTCCTCGCTCAGCTTGAGGTCGTGCGTCAGGTAGCGCAGCACGCGCAGGTTGTTC
>JAGOBT010000266.1 GCA_017999135.1 Burkholderiaceae bacterium | reverse complement strand
ACGAAGCGATCGCCGTCGGCGATCCGATGTACATCATCGATCCGCTGCGCTGCACCGAATGCGTGGGCGCCGAGGACGAGCCGCAGTGCAAGCTGGTCTGCCCGGCCGATTGCATCGAGCAGCACCCGGACTTCGTCGAGTCGCCCGAGGAGCTGCAGGCGAAGTACGAGTCGATCCACGGCTGAGCGATCGGCGGCCGCCCCGCGCGGGGCGGCCTGCCCTTGCCGACGCACAACGAAAACGGCCCCCAGCTTTTGCGGGGGGCCGTTTTTTTGTCTGGACTGGGCGCACCGCGGGTGCGGTGCCCGCGCCGGGTGGGTGCGCCCTGGGACCGTGCCCTGGGACCGCGCTCAGGGACCGCGCTCAGTGATCGAACTGCTTGATCAGCGCGCGCGCCTCTTCCAGCAGGGCCTTGCCGTCGGCACCCTTGGCGCTGACTTCCTTGACCCACTGATCGTCGACCTCCTCGGCCGCCTTCACCCAGCGCGGGAATTCCGCATCGCCCAGCGCGTGGATCAGGTTGCCGCGACCGCTGGCGAGCTTGTGGTTGGGCGCCACCACGCTGTCGAAGCCCTTCTCGCCGGCCCAGGCCGACACCGCCGCGCCGCTGTTGTCGTCGATCACCTTCTTCAGCTCGGGCGGCAGGCCGTTGTAGCGGGCCTGGTTCATCACGAAGGCGAAGATGGAGTTGGCGAACTTCGGCTGCCCGGCGGGCACGTCCAGGTGGCTCTTGGCGATCTCCTGCAGCTTGGCCGCGGGCACGCCCTCCCAGGGCACCATCGCGCCGTCGATGACGCCCTTGGCCATCGACTCGGGCACCGCGGGCAGCGGCATCTGCACCGGCGTGGCGCCCAGCGCTGCGAGCATGCGCGAGTTCAGCCGGGTGGCCGCGCGGATCTTCAGGCCCTTGAGCTCCTCCAGCGTCTTCACGCCCTTGGCGTTGTTCAGGTGGAAGGAGGAGCCGTCGTTGGTGTGCAGGAAGATCGGTTTGACGCCCTTGTACTCGTCGGTGGCGAACTTCTGCACGTAGGTCCAGTAGGCCTGGCTCGATCCCTTGGCGCTGCGCGTGAAGAAGGGCAGCTCGAACACCTCGGACTTGATGAAGCGTCCGGCCGAGTAGGTCGGGATGGTCCAGACGAGGTCGGCCACCCCGTCGCGCGCCTGGTCGAACAGTTGCGCCGGCGTGCCCCCCAGCTGCATGGCCGGGTAGATCTGGCACTTCAGTCGCTCGGCCGACTGTTTGGACACCTTGTCGCACCAGGCCAGGATCAGGTTGTTGTGCACGTTGGAGGTGCCCGGCAGGAAGTGATGCACCTTCAGCGTCACCGTCTGGGCGCGCGCGGGCGTGGCTGCCGGCAGGGCCGCTGCCGCGGCAAGGGCGCTCAGACAGATCAGCCGCAGATGCGGCAGCCGCTGCATCGGGGCGGTCTTCATCTTCATCTTCAACTTCGTCTCCTTCATCGTCATCTCCTTCGGGGTTGGCCGGGCCGTGCGGGCAGAGGCGCCCGCAGCGGGCTTGCGGATCGGGGGCGGCTCAGGTCTGGAAGGTGCGCACGAGCACCAGCGACAGGGCCGGGAAGAACAGCATGGCCGCGATGCGCAGGAAGTCCGACACCAGGAAGGGCATCACGCCCTTGAAGGTCTCGGTCAGCGGCACGGTGCGCGCCAGGCGGTTGATGACATAGACGTTCATGCCCACCGGGGGGTGCACCAAGCCGATCTCGACCACCATCAGTGCAAGGATGCCGAACCAGACGCTCTTTTCGGTCGGATTCAGTCCCCAGAAGTCCAGACCCATCACGACCGGGTAGAACACGGGGATCGTCAGCAGGATCATCGCCAGGCTGTCCATCACGCAGCCCAGCAGGATGTACACCGCCAGGATGGCCAGCATCACCAGCAGCGGCGGCAGGCCGCTGCCCTGGACCCAGGCGGCCAGCTCGGCCGGCATCTGCGACACGGCCAGCGCGGTGTTGAGCTGGTCGGCGCCCAGCAGCACGAGGAAGATCATCGCGGTCGACTGCGCGGTGCCCAGGGCCGTGTCGAGCAGACCGGGCCAGCGCATGCCGCCGGTGGCCACCGCCAGCACGCCGCAGGCTGCCGCGCCGATGGCCGCGGCCTCGGTCGGGTTGGCCCAGCCGCCGTAGATGCCGATGATGACCACCGCGAAGACGAGGAACACCGGCGCCACCGCACTCAGCGCGCGCAGGCGCTCGGCCCAGGGCACACGCGGGCCGGCCGGGCCGCTGTCGGGCTGCAGGGTGACCATCAGGCGGATCACCAGCATGTAGCCCAGCATCGCCATTGCGCCGGGCAGCACCGCGGCCATGAACAGCTTGCCGATGGACTCCTGCGTCAGGATGGCATAGATGACCAGCGGCACCGACGGCGGGATCATGATGCCCAGCGTGCCGCCCGCGGCCAGCGTGCCGGTGGACAGGCTGCCAGCGTAGCCCAGCCGCTTCAGTTCGGGCAGGGCGACCTGCCCCATCGTGGCCGCAGTGGCCAGCGAGGAGCCGCAGATCGCGCCGAAGCCGGCGCAGGCGCCCACCGCGGCCATCGCCACGCCGCCGCGCCAGTGGCCCATGAAGGCGCTGACGAAGCGGAACAGCGCGCGCGACAGGCCGCCGTGGGTCGCGAACTGGCCCATCAGCAGGAACAGCGGGATGACGACCAGATCGTAGTTCGACAGCCGCGCATAGGCCAGGTTCTTGAGCGACTGCAGCAGCGCAGCCCAGTTGCCGCCGGTCAGCCAGACGTATCCTCCTGCGCCCACACAGAACATCGCGATGCCGATGGGCACGCGCATCACCATGAGCAGCAGCATGACGCCGAACAACACCAGACCCGCCGTGATTCCGCTCATTGCGTCCATGTATCGCTCCTTGTTCTGCGCGGCCCGCCTGCGTTGTTGCAGGGGCCCCGTGCCGATCCGGCGCTGCGCCCGTGCCGACCGCCGCGCTCAACGCCGTATCGGCGAGGGTGTCAGCCGAGCCCACCCCGGCGCGCACGCCGCAGGTGCAGTGCGCAGCGGTACAACCCGGCCAGGCTCAGCAGCAGGAAGCCGGGCACCATCAGTGCCGGGCCCGGCCACAGCGGCAGGCCCAGGATCATGGTTGTCTCGCCGACGTCGAAGGCTTCGACCACGGCGGCGCCGGTGCGCCAGGCCAGCAGCGCACCGACCGATGCGACGATCAGCGAGGCCATGGCATCCAGCAGGTTCACCCAGCGCGCCGGCAGCCGCTCAGTGAAGAAGTCGACCTTGACGTCGCCCTGGTTCAGGTGGCACCAGGCGAAGAAGGAGGACGACGCAAAGGCCGCGCACAGCTGCAGCAGCTCGACGTCGCCGGGCACCGGCATCGAGGCCAGCTTGCGCCCGCCGATCGAGACGATGGACATGGCCACCAGGGCCACGAACACCAGCGTGCCGGCCACGGCGGCAACCCTGCAAGCCGTGAAGAGCCAGCGGCCGGCCGTGCCGAACTCCGGCGCGGTGACGGCAGCCGCTGCCTCGAGCTCCGCCGCCGCGCTCACGCCGCCGCCCCGCCGGCGTCCCCGGGCGGAGCCTCGGCCTGCAGTGCACGCCCCCCGATGATCAGCTTGAGCACCTCGCTGGCGCCCTCGTAGATGCGCAGCGCCCGGATCTCGCGGTACAACCGCTCAACCGGCACACCGCGCACCACGCCCAGCCCGCCGAACAGCTGCACCGCCGCATCGATCACCTGCTGGGCCGACTCGGTGGCGAAGAGCTTGGCCATCGAGGCTTCGCGGGTGACGCGCCGGCCCAGCACGTCCTTGGTCCAGGCGGCGCGGTAGACCATCAGCGTGGAGGCGTCGATGGCCAGTGCCATCTCGCCGACCTTCATCTGCGTGAGCTGGAAGTCGGCCAGCGTGCGGCCGAACATGCTGCGCTGTTGGGCGCGCTGCACCCCCTCGGCCATCGCCCGGCGGGCAAAACCCAGCGCCGCCGCGCCCACGGTGGTTCGGAAGCTGTCGAGCGTGCCCATCGCGATCTTGAAGCCCTGGCCGGGCTCGCCCAGCAGCTGGGCATCGCCGACGCGGCAGTCGCTCAGGCGCAGCGTGCCCAGCGGGTGCGGCGAGATCACGTCGATGCGCTCGCTGGCGTCCAGCCCCGGGGTGTCGGCCGGGACCATGAAGGCCGAGATGCCGCGTGCACCCAGGGCCTCGCCGCTGCGCGCAAAGACGACGTAGTGATCGGCCAGGCCGGCGTTGGAGATCCAGGTCTTGACGCCATCAAGCCGCCAGCCGCCCTCCACCCGGGTGGCGCTGCAGCTCATGGCCGCCACGTCCGAGCCGGCGTCGGGCTCGGACAGCGCGAAGGCGGCAATGGTGCGGCCCTCGGCCACGCCCGGCAGCAGCGCGGTCTTCTGCGCGTGGCTGCCGAACAGGGTCACCGGCGCGCTGCCCAGGCCCTGCATCGCCAGGGCGAAATCCGCCAGCCCCGAGTGATGCGCCAGCGTCTCGCGACCCAGGCTGAGCGAACGCACGTCCAGCGTCTCGCGCAGGCCACCATAGGCGGCCGGCACGCACACCCGCAGCAACCCGGCCCGGCCGAGTGAACGCACCAGCTCGCGCACACAGGCGTAGACGGCGTCCAGGCTGTCCTCGGCACCGTGCAGCAGCGCGGGCAGTTCATCGGCGGCCCAGCCTTCGAACCGGGGCACCAGCGCGCGGTGGCCGTCGTCGAAGAAGGGCCAGGCCAGGTCGGCGGGGGTGGCCATGGTCAGTTGCCCTCGAAGACGGGTTTGGTCTTGCCGGCAAAGGCGTGGTAGGCGCGCTCGAAGTCCTGGGTCTGCATGCAGATCGCCTGCGCCTGCGCCTCGGCCTCGATGCACTCGCCCAGGCCCGAGTTCCATTCCTGCCACAGCATCGTCTTGGTCATCGCATGGCCGAAGGTCGGCCCGTCGGCCAGGCTCTGGGCCAGCGCCTGCGCCTCGGCGAGCAGTTGCTCGGGATCGACCAGGCGGTTGTAGAAGCCGAAGCTCGCCGCCTCATCACCGCCCACCACGCGGCCGGTGAAGAGCAGGTCGGCAGCACGCGACAGACCGATCAGGCGCGGCAGCAGGGTGCAGGCGCCCATGTCGGCGCCGGCCAGGCCCACGCGCACGAACAGGAAGGCCAGCTTGCTGCGCGCCGTGGACAGGCGCATGTCCGAGCCGCAGGCGATCATCGCGCCGGCACCGGTGCAAACCCCGTCGATCGCGGCGATGATGGGCTGCGGGCAGGCCCGCATGGCCTTGACCAGGTCGCCGGTCATGCGGGTGAACTCCAGCAGCTCGGGCATGTCCATCTTGACCAGCGGGCCGATGATCTCGTGCACGTCGCCGCCGCTGCAGAAGTTGCCGCCCTCGCCGG
>JAGOBT010000265.1 GCA_017999135.1 Burkholderiaceae bacterium | reverse complement strand
CTGGGCTTCGACGCGGTGGTCGACTACAAGGCCGGCAACCTCAATGGGCAGCTGAAGGCGGCCGCGCCGAAGGGCATCGAAGTCTACTTCGACAACGTGGGTGGCGACATCCTCGAGGCCTGCCTGTTCCGCATGAACCTGGGCGGCCGCGTGGCTTGCTGCGGTGCGGTGTCGCAGTACGACGGCGCACCGCCGGCCCATGGCCCGCGCGGCGTGCCAGGCCTGATCGTCACCAAGCGGCTCACCTTGCAGGGCTTCGTGCTGTTCGACTTCGCGGCCCAGTTCGACGCTGCGCTGGGCGTGTTGCAGGGCTGGGTGGATGGTGGCCGGCTGAAAGTGCCCGAGGACATCATCGACGGTCTGGAACACACGCCGCAGGCGCTGATCGGGCTGCTGGCCGGCGAGAACGTGGGCAAGCGGATGGTGCGGGTGTAGGCCATCTGCGCGGGCCGCGCCGGCCCGTAGGCCATTGCGTGAGTTGGCCGGTGATCCGCCCCTGTTTCCATCGACCGGACCCTGCGTGTCACCCGGACACTCCGGCTGAAATCAGGCAGGGAGCAGCCATGGACAGAGGACAACACGGCCTTGGGGCAGTGCGCGCAGCATGGATGTCGGCCGCCCTGGCCGCCATGATGCTGGCAGGCTGTGGCGGTGGCGACGACGATACGGCCGCGGGCGAGGCGCAGACAGCGTCGTTCAGGCAGGGCGCCAGCGGATTGGCGGTGCGACCGATCACCCCGGTGCCGCAGGCCACGGCGGCCGCGACAGACCAACCGCCGGCGGTTGTACAGCCGGCCGCCGCAGGGCCGGCAGCCGAACCGGCGGCCGCTGTGCCGGTTGCCGTGGCGCCCCCTGCCGACGGACAGGCGGTCGACCCGCCGACGCCGGCCGTGCAGGCGGTAGCACCTCAGGCACCCGCTGCCTCGGCACCCGCCACCACGCGCGCGCTGCCCATCGACCCCAACGCCAGGCCGCTGCCCACGTCGGGACAGATCCACACCACCGGGCGGGCGCTGGACATGGGCCTGGCCGGTGACGGCGCCTTCGTGCTGCTGGACCCGGCCAGCGGGCGCCGGGTGCTCAGCCGCCACGGCCGCTTCGACATCGATGCCCAGGCCAGGCTCATCAACAGCGAGGGCTGGCTGCTGGCCGGCACAGCCGATGCCCTGCGCCCTGCCAGCCTGGAGGCGGCAGCGCCACTGCCGCCCATCCGCGTGATGCATCCGCCTGCGGCCACCCGCAAGGTCGTGGTGGAGCTCAATCTGGATGCGCGGCATCGCATCACCTTCACGGGGCGATGGGGCGCAAGCTTCGACGCCATCGACGCCCAGACCTACAACGCGGCAACCGCCGTCAACGTCCATGACATCAAGGGCCAGGAGGTGTCGCTGACCCTGTTCTTCCAGAAGGCAGCCACCGACACCTGGTTTGTCTATGTCTCCGCCAATGGGAGCAACGTCAACCCAGACATGGCTGGTGCCGCCCAGCCAGTGGCCACGCTGAGGTTCCCGGCCAACGGGGCGGCCCCCATCTGGGTTGACGATGTCACCAAGCGCCTGCCCCCGGTGCTGGTGAATGTGCCGGCCACCAGCAACTTCCAAGGTGCCGTGACCGAACCGATCGACGCGCTGGAAATCGATCTGTCCACGCTGACACAGTACGGTGCCACCTTCGGCGTGACCAACATCTGGCAGGACGGCTATGCCGCTGGCGCGTTGAGGCGTGTGTCGATCCTGCACACCGGCACCGTGGTGCTGGACTACGACAACGGCCAGTCGGACAAGCGCTACAGCCTGGTGCTGGCGCGCACCACGGTGGCTGACCGGCTGCAGCGGTTCGGCGTCACCGGCTGGCTGTGCGGCGCGGGCTGCCAGCCGCCAGTGGTGGACCTGCCGGGCCGGTCGCTGAACGGCTATCTGGTGGCTGGCGCGCTCAACGCCAGTTGGTGACCCTGGCTGGCCCGGGCCGCTGGCAGGCGCCGCGGCCGCCGGGTTGGCGATTTGGCGGGATGTCAGCCGCCCTGCATCAGCGCCGCCACGCCGCGCTGAGCGCCAGTTACATTGCGCGCTCCCGGTGAGCAGGTCCGTGGCGCGGAGCCGCCACCGGGGCAAGGGGGCTGCGGTGGGACGGCGGTGGCGATTCGGTGCGTTCGAACTGGCGGTGGATGAGCGCCGCCTGCTGGCCGATGGCCGGCCGGTGCCGCTGGGCGGCAGGGCCTTCGACCTGCTGTGCGTGCTGGCCGAGCACGCCGACAGGGTGGTCAGCAAGGACGAACTGTTCGCCCGTGTCTGGCCGGGTCTGGTGGTGGAGGACAACAACCTGACGGTGCAGGTCAGCGCCTTGCGGCGGGTGCTGGGCACCGGCGCGATCACCAATCTGCCCGGTCGCGGCTACCGGCTGGTGCTGTCAGTGCAGCTGGCATCGGACGATGCGTTGCCCGCCGCCATGGCGCCGCAGTGGCGCCAGCGGCTGCTCCCCCTGCAGCGTCACCCGTGGCTGCACTTCCGGGTTTCGATGAGCGCGTGCGTCTGGCGGCAGTGCCCACCAGTGTGTGGCTGGCGCTGCCGCCCCAGGCAGATGCGGGCGCGATGCTGGCGCTGTCCGGCTGCGCCCAATTGCACGGTGGCCAGCCTGTGGCCACGCCGGCCGGTGCGGGATCGCGGCTGTGCGGTTTCACCAACCTGCGGGCCGCGCTCGACTGCGCCGCCGCACTGCACACCCGACCACCCGGTGGTTGGCGGCTGGCGGTGCTGCCGGCCGACACCGTGGATGCCGCCACCGCCGTGGCGTTGGCGGCATCGGCGGCGCCCGGCACCACGCTGCTGTCCGAGAGCGTGGCGGCGTCTGTCATCCCTCAAGTGGATGGTGAACTCGGCGAGACAGGCAGCCACGATCGGGCACCTCACGGCCTGGCCTCACGTTGCTTTCTGCTCACCCCACCCATGTCGTTGTCGCCGGCACCCCTGCAGTCGGCCCCTGTGGAACGGCTGAAGCCGGTGGTCGCCGTGCTGCCGTTCAGCCTGCATGGTGCGGCGGCGGGCGCCTTGCCGTTGGGCGACATCCTGACCGACCAGTTGATCGGCGCGCTCTCGCGGGGCGACACCCTGCATGTGATCTCGCGGCTGTCGACATCGGTGTTCCGCGACACCGTGCTGCCGCTGCGCACCATCGCAGCCAGCCTGGGCGCGCACTACGTGGTGTCCGGTCGTCTGTGGGCCAGTGCTGGCCGGCTGCGGGTGCAGGTGGAACTGGCCGATGCCCACACCGGCCAGGTGCTGTGGGCCGAGGCGCTGGGCGACCATGAGGACGCGGTGCTGCGGATGGACAGCCAACTGGTGCAGACGGTGATGGCCGGCGTGCTGCGGGCGCTGTTCACCGATGCGCTGCGTGCAGTGCGCGGGCAGCCGCTGCCTGACCTGGCCAGCCATGCGCTGCTGCTGGCCGCGGTGCACCTGCTGTACCGCACCTCGCCGCGTGATTTCGGCCTGGCGCGCGACGCACTGCAGACCCTGCGCAGCCGCGCGCCGACCCACGCCGCGCCGCTGGCCTGGCTGGCCCGCTGGCACCTGACCCGCGTGGTGCTGCGCTGATCGGACGACCCCGCCGCCGATGGCCGCGCCGCGCTGGATCTGGCCCAGCAGGCGCTGGACCTGGACCCGGACTCGGCGCTGGCGATGACGATGCTGGGCAATGTGCACACCAGCCACCTGCGCGACCTGCAACGTGCCGAATGGCTGTACGACCAGGCGCTGGCGGCCAACCCGAACGAGTCCCTGGCCTGGCTGGCCAAGGGCAATGCGCTGGCCTTCCGGGGCGAGGGTTCCGAGGCCCTGCGCCACACCCAGCACGCGCTGTCGCTGTCGCCGCTGGATCCGTCCAGGCACTTCTACCTCGGCATCCAGGCCAGCGCCGCGCTGACTGCCGGTGACCTGGACCGCGCGGTCGAGGCCGCCCGCGCCACCATCCGGCTCAACTTCCAGCATCTGTCGGCGCACCGGGTGCTGGCCATCGCCTTGTCGCTGCTGGGCCGCCGCCACGAGGCGCAGGCCGCCGGCCGCGGGCTGCTGACACTGGACCCCACGATCAACGTGCGGGACTGGTTGCGTGAATCGCCCGGCGCGTCGACAGCGGTGGCGCAACGCTATGCGCAGGCACTGCTCGACGCTGGCGTGCCCGCTGCGCGGGCGGGCTGAAGCGCCGCCGCACCTGGACAGACCACTCACCACGGGAGCAGACGATGAGCGTACTGGAAGGTTGGGAAGGCTGGGAGGGTTGGGAAGGTTGGGAAGGCTGGGAGGGCTGGCATGCCGGCCCGCGCCCGGCTGCGGTACCGCACCTGATGGCCAGCACCGAGCACCTGCGCGAGCTGACGGTGTTTGGCATGGCGCCGACCGCCTGGCCCGGGCCGGCCTTGCGGCCGGACGCGACGCTGAAGCCCTTGTCGGCGTTCGCCCGGCGCTACGTGGTCGTCGCCGACCTGATGACGGGCGTGGCGTTCAGCCCGCTGAAGGGCGGCAAGGTGCGCATCACCTTGTCGCACGGGCAAGTGGACATGGAGCGACCGGCTTCCAAGGCGTTCGACCCGGAACCAGTCGTGGCCGCCGCCAGCCTGCGCGCGGAGCGCAGTGGCGAGATCGTCTCGCAGATGGTGTTCAACCCGATGCTGTGGAGCACGGTGCTGCCGCTGTCGCCGCGGCGCACGCCCTACACGCTGGAGCTGATGACCACGGTGGCGATGTTCGGCGCGCTGCTGGTGCAGCGGGTCAAGCTGGTGTTCAACCAGCCCCGCCCGCCTGAGCTGTCGCCGCGGGTGCAGCCGATGATCGCGACACCGGGCTTCTCGGCCTACCCCAGCGGCCATGCCACCGAGTCGCGCCTGGTGTCCGACCTGCTGCTGGCCTTGCTGGAGGGCTGCATTCCGCAGGACTGGAAGGATGTGGTGCCCAAGATGCTGCATGCGCTGTCCGACCGGATGGCCGAGAACCGGGTGGTGGCTGGCGTGCACTACCCGGTCGACAGCGACGGCGGGCGGTTCATGGCGGAGAAGGTGATCGCCTGCCTGGTCCAGCGGGTTGCAGACGCCGGCGCCTCCGGTCGGCGGGACACGACCACCAGCTTGCCCGACACCTTTGTCGAGCTGTGGCAACTGGCAAGGGCCGAGTGGTCGACCATCGCGCCGCCGGCGCCCGCCGCATGAGCGCGCCCGCGCTGTCCTGGCAGCTGGCGTCGCGCTGGCCGTATGGCCTCGATCCGGGCGCGCAGCATGCCGTCGATGCCTACCTGCTGTGGGATCTCTGCAGCGGCTTTGCCCGCCATGCCTGGCGCCACCCGGGCCGGCCCGTGCCCGGCGTCGACGCCACGGTGCCGCTGCTTGTCGAGCTGGCGTCAGAC
>JAGOBT010000264.1 GCA_017999135.1 Burkholderiaceae bacterium | reverse complement strand
GTGCTGTGTGCCGCGCGTTGGTTCAGGGGTGCGCGGCGATCACCTGCGCCACCGCCGCGGTGAGCTTCTGCGCGTAGGGCACATGCAGGAACTCGTTCGGCCCGTGGGCATTGCTCTTCGGACCCAGCACACCGCAGACCATCATCTGCGCCTGCGGGAAGCCCTGCTGCAGCATGCTCATCAGCGGGATGGTGCCGCCCTGGCCGATGTAGGCCACCGGCGCGCCGAACTGCGCGCGTGATGCGGTGTCGAGCGCCGATGCGAGCCAGGGCGCCAGGCCGGGGGCGTTCCAGCCATTGGCGCCGAGCGCGCCGGCGCGGCCGTCGGGGTGGAAGGTGACCTTGGCGTTGTAGGGGGCGTTGTCTTCCAGCAGCGCCTTGAGCTTGATCGACGCCTGGTGCCCGTCCACCAGCGGCGGCAGCCGCAGGCTGAGCTTGAACGACGTGTGCGGGCGCAGCACATTGCCGGCGCTCTTCATGTCGGGGAAGCCGTCGACCCCGGTGACCGACAGCGTGGGCCGCCAGTGGCGGTTCAGCAGCGCCTCGGCCGGGTCCGTCGTCGTGGGCAGGGTGGCGGTGCCGTCGGCGCCGCAGGCCCAGGGGAAGGTCTTCCAGGCCTGGTCGCCCAGGATCTTGGCGGCGTCCTGCACCTGGGCGACGCGGTCGGCCGGGATCGGGCAGTGGAAAAATTCGGGCAGCAGCCGGCCGGTGGACGAGTCTTCCAGCCGGTCGAGCACGTTGCGCAGGATGCGGAAGCTGCTGGGCACCACGCCCGAGCTGTCGCCAGAATGCACGCCCTCGGTGAGGATCTCCACCTTCAGCACGCCCGAGACCATGCCGCGCAGGCTGGTGGTCAGCCACAGCTGGTCGTAGTTGCCGGCGCCGGAATCCAGGCACACCACCAGGCTGACATTGCCCAGCCGCGCGCGCAGCACGTCCAGGTAGGCCGGCAGGTCGTGCGAGCCACTTTCTTCACAGGTTTCGATCAGGCCGACGATGCGCGGGTGCGGCAGGTTCTGCGCCTTCAGCGCCTCGACGGCGGTGATGGTGGCGTAGACGGCATAGCCGTCGTCGGCGCCACCCCGGCCGTAGAGCAGGCCGTCGACGTACTTGGGCGTCCACGGCCCCAGGTCGTTGCGCCAGCCGGTGAATTCAGGCTGCTTGTCGAGGTGGCCGTAGGCGACGACGGTGTCGGTGCTGCCCGTCTTGGTGCCGGGAATCTCGAAGAAGATCACCGGCGTGCGGCCGGGGAGACGCACCACCTCCAGCGTGAGGCCGGGCACCTTGCGCGCCTCGACCCACTGCGCGGCGTCACGCACCACCCGCTCGATGTGGCCGTGGGCGGCCCAGTCAGCGTCGAACATCGGGCTCTTGGCCGGGATGGCGATGTAGTCGGTCAGCGCGGGCACGATGGCATCGTCCCAGCGCTGGCGGGCAAAGGCGCCCAACGCGGCGGCCTCGTCGGCTTGCAGGGGCATGTGGGGGTCGCGGGCGTTCATGCAGGGCTCCTTGCAGCGGTCGGAAGGCGGGCCAGCCAGTCGGTCAGGTCGGCCAGCACGCGGGCCCGGTCGGGCTCGTTGAAGATCTCGTGGGCCATGCCATCGTAGCGCCGCGCCTGCAGGTGTGCCGGCGGCGCAGCTGCGGCGAAATCGGCACTGCCACGCGGCGCCACGCAACGGTCGGCGCCGGCATACAGCAGCAGGGTGGGCACGGCCCACTGCGGCGCGCGCTGGCGCACCAGCAGCCCGGCGTCGACGATGAAGCGCACCAGCCGCGGCGTGACGCGGTCGTGCACCAGCGGGTCGGCCACGTAGGCGGCCACCACCGCCGGGTCACTGCACACCCAGGCCGGCTGCAGGCCGTTGCCCAGCGCCACGCCAGGCGCCAGCGGCGCGGCCACGGCCAGCAGCAGTTGCTGGACCGCCGACATGCCGGGGTCGAGCGCGGGCGACGACATGACCAGCGCATCCACCGGCTGCCGCCAGGGTGCCGGTGGATGCGCCAGGCCCTCGGCCACATAGCGGCCGGCCAGCAGACCGCCCAGGCTGTGGCCCAGCAGCACCAGCGGGCCGGGCCGCGTGGCGCGGGCATGGGCCAGCACCGCGCCCAGGTCGGCCAGCAGGCTGTCGGCCTGCGGCACGCCGCCGCGCGGGCCGGGCGAACGGCCGTGGCCACGCTGGTCGTAGGCCAGGCTGGCCCAGCCGTGGGCGGCCAGGTGCGCCAGCACATGCGCATAGCGCCCGGCATGCTCGCCCAGGCCGTGCACGACGACGACCGTGCCGCGCACCGCGCCCGCCGGCGGCGGGCCGGGCTGCAGGTGCAGGGCCAGGCCGTCGGCGGTGACCAGCTGCGCCGTCACGTCACCCGAAGTGGCAGAAGCAGAGCTTGTTGCCGTCCAGATCGCGGAAGTAGCCGGCGTAGAACCCGTCACCGCGCGGGCCGGCCGGGCCTTCGTCGGTGCCGCCCAGGTCGATGGCCAGCTTGTACTGCGCGTCGACCTCGGCCTTGCTGCCGCACATCAGCGCGGTCATGGTGCCGTTGCCGGGGTGGGCCGGTTGGCCGTCGAACGGCAGGATCACGCTGACCATCGGCTGGTTGGGCGCCGTGCCCCAGGCGCGGCCACGGCCGAAGTCCATCAGCATCTTGCCGCCCATCGGGGCCAGCAGGGCGTTGTAGTAGGCGGTGGCGCGTTCGAGGTCGCTGGTGCCGAGGCAGACGTAGGCGATCATGGGGTTGCTCCAGGAAAGATGGGGTCACGAGCCTACGGCCGGCCGGCGCCCGGCACCAGCGGGCTTGCCCCGGGGTGGTGCTTCAGCCGCGCACGAATCAGCCGCGGGCGATCTTGAACACCGCCACGCTGGCGCGCAGGTTGGGCCAGCGCCGCACCGCGCGGCCGGCATGGAAGCCGAAGCTGTCGAGGATCTGCAGGCCGTTGCGCAGCGCCAGCACTTCGAAGTCGGCGAAGGTGCCGACGCGGATGTTGGGCGTGTCGTACCACTGGTAGGGCAGCGTGCGGGTGACCGGCATGCGGCCCTGCGCCACGCTCAGCCGGTTGGGCCAGTGGGCGAAGTTGGGGAAGCTGACGATGCCGATGCGGCCCACGCGGGCCGTCTCGCGCAGCATCTTCTCGGTGTTGCGCAGGTGCTGCAGGGTCTGCAGCTGCAGCACCACGTCGAAGCTGTGGTCGTCGAACAGCGCCAGGCCCTCTTCGAGGTTCAGCTGCACCACGTTGACGCCACGCTGCGCACAGGCCAGCACGTTCTCGTCGGCGATCTCCACGCCGTAGCCGCTGCAGCCCTTGGCCTGCTGCAAGTGGGCCAGCAGGGCGCCGTCGCCGCAGCCCAGGTCGAGCACGCGGCTGCCGGCCGGCACCAGGTCGGCGATCAGCTCCATTTCAGTGGTGACGCCGCTCATGCCTGCACCTGCTTGGCAATGCGCTCGAAGGTGGCGCGCAGCACGCCGTGGTAACGCGGGTCTTCCAGCAGGAAGGCGTCGTGCCCGTGCGGCGCGGCGATCTCGGCATAGGTCACGTCGATGCGGTTGTCGACCAGGGCCTTGACGATCTCGCGGCTGCGCGCCGGCGAGAAGCGCCAGTCGGTGGTGAAGCTCACCACGGTGAAGCGCCGGCCCTTGGCCGCGGCAAACGCCGCCGACAGGTTGCCGCCATGGGCCGACGCGGGGTCGAAGTAGTCGAGCGCGCGGGTGATCAGCAGGTAGGTGTTGGCGTCGAAGTAGGTGCTGAACTTGTCGCCCTGGTAGCGCAGGTAGCTCTCGATCTGGAACTCGATGTCCTGGGTGGAATAGCCCAGTTCGGCGGCCCGCATCTGCCGGCCGAACTTCGCCTCCATCGAATCATCGGACAGGTAGGTGATGTGGCCGATCATGCGCGCCACCCGCAGGCCGCGCGCGGGCACCACCCCATGGGCATAGAAGTGCCCGCCATGGAAATCGGGGTCGGTGATGATGGCGCGGCGGGCCACCTCGTTGAAGGCGATGTTCTGCGCCGACAGGTTGGGTGCGGTGGCCACGGCGATGCATTCACCCACCCGCTCGCCGTGGCGCAGCGTCCAGCTCAGCGCCTGCATGCCGCCCAGGCTGCCACCGAGCACGGCGGCCAGGCGCTGAATGCCCAGTGCGTCCAGCAGGCGGGCCTGGGCGTCGACCCAGTCTTCCACCGTCACCACCGGAAAGTCGGCGCCCCAGGGCCGGCCGGTGGCTGGATTGACCTGCATCGGCCCGGTGGAGCCGAAGCACGAGCCCAGATTGTTGATGCCGATGACGAAGAACTTGTCGGTGTCCAGCGGCTTGCCGGGGCCCACCAGGTTGTCCCACCAGCCTTCGCTCTTGTCCTGCCCGGCATAGGTGCCGGCCACATGGTGGCTGGCATTGAGCGCATGGCACACCAGCACCGCATTGCTGCGCGCGGCGTTCAGCGTGCCGTAGGTCTCGTAGACCAGCTCGTAGCCGGCCAGCTGCGCACCGCTGCGCAGCGGCAGTGGCGCGTCGAAGCGCCGGGTCTGGGGAGTGACGTGGCCGAGGGCGCCCATGGTGCGTGGCGGAAGCGTGTGTGACGTCTGCAATGAGAAAACCCGGTGCCGCAAGCCAAGCGGTCCACCGGGTCGGGCGTCACACTTTTAGCGGCATTTCTAAAGCGCCCGCAATCCGGAGCAAATCGGCGCTGGCCTGCAGTCTATCAGCGCGGATTGGGCCCGGGCGGCAGCGCTGTTCGGCCGATCGCCCCAAGCGCTGCGGCGTCCAATCGGGGCCATGCCCAACTGGCTGATCACCCTGGACCGGTACTTTCCGGTGCGCTACCTGACGCTGGCCACCGCCGCGCTGCTGCTGGCGGGCGGGCTGGCACTGTGGCTGGTGCAGCCGGCCCGCAGCTGGCCGCTGGCCCTGGTGGCCGCCGGCGCCGCCGGCCTGGCCGTGGGCATCAGCGACCTGCGCCAGACCCGCCATGCGCTGCTGCGCAACTATCCGGTGATCGGCCACCTGCGCTTCCTGTTCGAGTGGATCCGCCCCGAGATCCGCCAGTACTTCCTGGAAAGCGACCGCGAGGCCGTGCCCTTCAGCCGCGAGCAGCGCAGCCTGGTCTACCAGCGCAGCAAGAACGAGAGCGACAAGCGGCCCTTCGGCACCCAGCGCGACGTGCAGGGCGTGGGCCACGAGTGGATCAACCACAGCCTGCAGCCCAGCACCGTGGCCAGCCACGACTTCCGCACCCCCATCGGCGGGGCGCGCTGCACGCGGCCGTACTCGGCCAGCCTGTTCAACATCTCGGCGATGAGCTTCGGCGCGCTGTCGGCCAACGCCATCATGGCGCTGAACGGCGGCGCCAAGGCCGGCGGCTTTGCGCACGACACCGGCGAAGGCTCGATCAGCCAGCACCAC
>JAGOBT010000263.1 GCA_017999135.1 Burkholderiaceae bacterium | reverse complement strand
GTGGGGCATTCGCGCTTGGCAATCACGATCAGGCCATCGGGCAAGGCCATGGGCAGGGTCTCGGTGGCTGGATGGAGCCGGCATCGTGGCACCGGCCCCGCGGCCGGTTTGTCCCGGCTGCGACAAGGCCGGCCGCATAGACTTGCCGCATGGCCCTGCACACCTGGTTGCTCTATCTGGCCGCCGCCATCGGCCTGTCGCTGACGCCCGGCCCCAACAGCCTGCTGGTGCTGACCCACGGTGCCCTGCATGGCCACCGCCGAACCCTGTTCACCGTGGCCGGAGGTGCCACCGGCTTCACGCTGCTGATCGGCCTGTCGATGCTGGGCATCGGCGCACTGCTGCAGGCGTCGGCCAGCGCACTGACGCTGCTGAAGTGGCTGGGCGGCGCCTACCTGGTGTGGCTGGGCGTGCAGCTGTGGCGGGCACCCGCCATCACGCTGGTGGCCGATGCCGGCGCGCCGCACGCGGCTGGCAGTGCGCTGTTCCGCCAGGGCCTGCTGACGGCCATCTCCAACCCCAAGGCGCTGCTGTTCTACGGCGCCTTCCTGCCGCAGTTCATCGACCCCGCGCGCGACCTGCTGATGCAGTTCATCATCATGGCCACGGTGTTCGTGGTGGTCGAGATCGGCGTGGAATGGGCGCTGGCGCTGATGGCGCACCGGGTGCGCGGCTGGCTGCAGCGGCTGGGCAAGCGCTTCAACCGCGCCTGCGGCGGCATGTTCGTGGCCATGGGCCTGGCCCTGCCGATGACCCGCTGAGCTTGCTGCACTGCGGGGTCACGGAGGCGACGCCAGTCCGCCACGCCACGGGCGCAGACTGCAGCGCACCCTGTTGCAGCAAAGGACCTGGACCATGCGCCATGACCTCGTCATCCGCGGCGGTGAACTCGCCGACGGCCACGGCGGCCCGCTGCGCCAAGCCGATGTGGCGGTGGACAACGGCCGCATCACCGCGGTGGGCCGCGTGCCCAGCTCCGGCCGCGACGAGATCGACGCCCGCGGCAAGCTGGTGACACCCGGCTTCGTCGACATCCACACCCACTACGACGGCCAGGCCAGCTGGGACACCCGCATGCAGCCCAGCAGCTGGCATGGCGTGACCACCGCGGTGATGGGCAACTGCGGCGTCGGCTTCGCGCCGGTGCATGCCCACCACCGCCAGCGGCTGGTGGAGCTGATGGAGGGTGTGGAAGACATCCCCGGCACGGCGCTGCATGAAGGCCTGCGCTGGCAGTGGGAAAGCTTCAGCGACTACCTGGACGCGCTGGCCGGCCAGCCGCGCGACATCGATATCGCCGCCCAGCTGCCGCATGGCGCACTGCGCGTCTATGTGATGGGCGAGCGCGGCGCCAGGCTGGAAGCCGCCACGGCCGACGATTGCGCGCAGATGCGCCGCCTGGCCACCGCCGCCATGCAGGCCGGGGCGATCGGCTTCTCGACCTCGCGCTCGGTCAACCACCGCTCGGTCAAGGGCGAGCCCACGCCCAGCCTGCGCGCGACGGAGGCCGAGCTGCAGGCCATCGCCGCCGGCCTGAAGGATGCCGGCCGCGGCGTGCTGCAGTTCATCTCCGACTTCAACAAGCCGTCGCTGGAAGAAGAATTCGCGATGCTGACCCGGCTGGTGCGCGATTCAGGCCGGCCGCTGTCGTTCTCTCTGGGGCAGCGCCACAGCGCGCCCGAGGGCTGGCGCCAATTGCTGGCGCTGACGAGCGACGCCAACGCACGCGGCTTGCCAATGGCCGCCCAGGTGGCGCCGCGCCCCATCGGCGTGCTGCTGGGCCTGCAGGGCAGCCGCAACCCGTTCTCCAGCTGCCCCGGCATGCAGGCCATCGCCCACCTCAGCCTGGACCAGCGCGTGGCCCTGCTGCGCCAGCCGGCCACGCGCGCGCGCATCCTGGCCGAGCTGCAGCAGCTCGACGGCCGGCCAGCCGACCCGCTGCTGCCGCGCTTTGCCGACTTCAGCCGGCTCTATGCCTTCGGTGACCCGCCCGACTACGAGCCGCCGCCCGAGATGGCCGTCAACGCCCTGGCCCAGCAGCGCGGCCAGACACCGGCCGATACCGCCTACGACCTGCTGCTGGGCGACAACGGCCGCGCCTTCCTGTTCGCGCCGTTCGCCAACTACGCCCACGGCCACCTGGACGCCTGCCACGACATGCTGGCCCACCCGCACACCGTGCCCGGCCTGGGCGACGGCGGGGCGCATGTCAGCGTGATCAGCGACGGCAGCTTTCCCACCTACCTGCTCAGCCACTGGGGGCGTGACCGCGCCCGCGGCCGCTTCGACCTGGGCTGGCTGGTCAAGCGCCAGACGGCTGACACCGCCCGCACCGTGGGCCTGCTCGACCGGGGCCTGGTGGCGCCGGGCTACCGCGCCGACCTGAACGTGATCGACATGGACCGGCTGCGGGTGCGCGCGCCGGTGATGGCCAACGACCTGCCCGCCGGCGGCCAGCGCCTGCTGCAGCGCGCCGACGGCTACGACGCCACCCTCGTGGCCGGTGTGCCCACCTACCGCCACGGCGAAGCCACCGGCGCCCTGCCCGGCCGCCTGGTGCGCGGGCCGCAGGCGGTGCCGGCGGGCTGAGCTGCCGGCGGCGCTGCCTCAGCGCGCCAGCAGCGACACCAACTCGGGCAGCAGCGCGCCCGGCGCGGCCTGGGCCAGCGCGCCCTCCAGCGTGCCCAGCACCGCGGCGGCCACGGCGCGCTGGGCCTGGGCATCACCCGCCATGGCGTTGTAGTAGCCAAGGTCCTTGGCGGCATTGGCGATGGAAAAGCGCAGGCCCGACGGATCGCCGGCCAGCAGCATCGGCTTGAGCCGCTCCAGCGCAGTGCCGCCGCCACCGCCCTTGGCCAGCACATCGGCAAACACCTCCAGGGCCACGCCGTTGCGCTGGGCGCAGGCGGCGGCCTCGGCCAGCAGCGTGACCATGCCCAGCGACACATAGTTGTGCAGCAGCTTCATGCTGTGGCCGGCGCCCACCGGGCCGGCATGGCTGATGTTCTCGGCAAAGCACTGCAGCACCGGCCGGCAGCGCGCCAGCAGGTCGGCATCGCCGCCCACCAGCAGGTTCAGCCGGCCTTCGGCGGCCTCCTTGGGTGTGCGCGTCATCGGCGCATCGAGGAACTGGCTGCCCGCCGCCTGCACCGCGGCGGCCATGCGCAATGTGGATGCCGGGATGGCGGTGGAGCAGTCGATCACCACGCTGCCCGGGCGCAGGCCCTGCAGCACGCCATCGGGGCCGGTGAGCACCGCCTCCACCTGCGGCGACCCGGTCAGCACCAGGATCACCACGTCCGAGCGTGCGGCCAGCGCCGCAGCGCTGGTGAAGGCCTGGGCGCCGGCGGCCTTCAGGCCATCCAGCGGCTGGTTGCCGGGGTGCTCCAGCACCGCCAGCGCGTGGCCGTGTTTCACCAGGTTGGTGGCGATGCCGTGGCCCATGAGGCCGATGCCCACCATGCCGATGTGTATGCCGAGGTTCATGCTGAGATGCTCCTGAAAGGTGGAAGGGACCGGGCCGCGACACAGGCCGCCCGGATACGGTGTTAGGCTGGCAAAACCTTCACAACAACTGCGCCGGACACGCCATGCAGCACTACGACATCACCACCATCGACGGCGACGGCATCGGCCCGGAGGTCTGCCAGGCCACGGTGGCCGTGCTGCACGAGGCCTGCGGCAGCAGGCTGCGCTTCAGCGCCCAGGACGGCGGTGCCGCGCACTATGTGCGCAGCGGCGCGGTGCTGCCCGCCGACACCGAAGCCGCCTGCCGCGGCGCGCATGCCATCCTGCACGGTGCCGCCGGGCTGCCGGGCGTCACCTACCCGGACGGCACCGAGGTCGGCAACGACCTGCACCTGCAGCTGCGCTTCCGGCTCGACCTGTTCGCCAATGTGCGGCCGATCAAGCTGTACCGGGGTGTGCAGTCGCCGCTGCGCGGCTGGCAGCCGGGCCAGATCGACTACGTGATCGTGCGCGAGAACACCGAAGGCCTGTATGCCAGCCGCGGCGCGGGCATCAACCTGCGCGGCGAGCTGGCCACCGACACCCTGGTGGTCACCCGCAAGGGTGTGGAACGGGTGGCGCGCTTCGCCTTCGGCCTGGCGCGCCAGCGCAGCGGTGCGCCGCGCGACGGCCAGCGCCGCGTCACCTGCTGCGACAAGGCCAACATCCTGCGCAGCTATGCCTTCTTCCGCGCGGTGTTCAACGAGGTCGGCGCGGCCTATCCCGATGTGCAGCGCGACCATGCCTATGCCGACGCCATCACCGTGCACATGCTGAAGAGGCCCGACTTCTACGATGTGATCGTGGCCGAGAACATGTTCGGCGACATCCTGTCCGACCTGGGCGCCGGCACGGTGGGTGGCCTGGGCATCGCCGCGTCGGCCGAATTGGGCGAACACCACGGTCTGTTCCAGGGCGCCCATGGCTCGGCGCCCGACATCGCCGGCCAGAACCTGGCCAGCCCGGTGGCTACCATCCTGTCGGGCGCGCTGATGCTGCGCTGGCTGGGTGAACGCCATGCCGATGCCGACCTGCTGGCCGCCGCCACCCGGGTGGAACGGGCGGTGGAAACGGTGCTGGCCGCTGGCGAGACGGTGCCGCGCGACCTGGGCGGCACCGCCAGCTGCACCGACATGACGGACGCCATCTGCCGCCAGATGGGATGAGGCCAGGTCAGGACGGGCGATCTTGCGCCTCCTCGATGCGCCGGTACAGCGCATTCGACCGCGCCAGGTGGGCCCGCATTGCCGCCGCCGCCGCGTCGGCGTCACCGGCGGCGATGGCATCGACCACCCGGCTGTGCTCCTCCAGCGTCAGCAGTTCGGCGCCCGGCGCCCGCACCAGCGGCCGGTAGTCGGCGCTGGCCCACTGGAAAAGGGCCTCGACGATGGCCGGGAAGATCGGGTTGCCGCTGATGCGGGCCAGCGCACGGTGGAAGGCCATGTCGTGCGCCAGGAACTCATCGAGCCGCGGCAAGGAGTCGCGGTGGGCCTGGATGTTGGCGCGCAGCGCGGCCACGTCGGCCGCAGTGGCGCGCTGTGCCGCCATGCGCGCCATGCCCTCTTCCAGGAAGATGCGTGCCTGCCGCAGGTGCTCCAGCGTCTCGGGCTGCATCTGCAGCAGGTGGCGCGCACCACCGGCGATCTGCTGGATCAGGCTGTGGGCGCTGGGCACCACCACCCGCGCCCGCTCGCCGTGGGAGATCTCGACGATGCCCGAGCGCTCCAGCGCCTGCAGCGCCTCGCGCACCGCCGGGCGGCCGACGCCGTAGACCTCCATCAGCTCGCGCTCGGGCGGCAGCTGCTCGCCGGGCGCGATCTCGCCGGTCTGGATGCGCTGCATCAGGCGGTCCTGCACCTCCTGGTAGAGCTTGCGTTTCTGGATGGGCTGGTCGG
>JAGOBT010000262.1 GCA_017999135.1 Burkholderiaceae bacterium | reverse complement strand
CCGTCGGGCGGCGCGTCGCCGTCTTCGGCCGGCGGCATGGCCCAGAAGAAGCGGTCGGGCACCACCCCGCCCATGCCGGGCCGGAAGCCCGAGTCCAGCGTCTGGTCCATGAAGGCCAGGGCCTCGCCCACGGCGGCCTGCAGCTCGGCACCGGCGGCCAGCAGCGCGGCCAGTGCGGCGCTCAGCGTGTCGCCGGCGCCGACGAAGCTGGTCTCGAACATCTCGAACTTCTCGCCGGTCAGCGCGCCCTGCGGCGAGGCCAGCACGTTGTCGATGAACTGCTCGGGCGCGCCGGCCGAGCCCTTGCCGCCCTTGGTCGGCAACATGATGCCGGTCACCAGCACGAAGCGCGTGCCGCGCTCGCCGGCGGCCACGGCCAGTTCACGCGCCGAGGCCGGCCGCTCGCTGTCCCAGTCAGGCAGCAGAAAGTCGGTCAGCGTCTTGTGGTTGCCCACCAGCACCTCGGTGGCCGGCAGGATCAGTTCGCGGAAGGCTTCCAGATAGGGCTGGGCCTGGTCGTCGTCCAGCCAGCCCAGGTTGGGCAGGTAGCTGACCAGCGGCACGTCGGGGTAGTCGGACAGGATCTCGGCCACCGCGCTCACCGCCTCGGCGCTGCCGAGGAAGCCCACCTTCCAGCCGGCCACGGTGATGTCTTCCAGCACGTTGCGGGCCTGCTCGGCCACCATGTCGGCGTCGATCGGGTGGTGGTCGAAGATCTCGGCCGTGTCGCGCAGCATCAGGCTGGTGGTGATGGGCAGGGCATGCGCGCCCATCGCGGCCAGGGTGCTGATGTCGCCGGCCAGGCCACCAGCGCCGCTGGGGTCGGTGGCGTTGAAGCTCATCACGCATGCCGGTGCCGTGGCCTCCTGCAGGTCATCGGCGCCGGCATCGGCCGGGGCGTCGGGTCGGGGGGCGGGGCTGGAGGTCATGAACGGTCCGATGCAGGGGAGAAAGGCCGCCTGCGACAGGTGGCCAGAAGGGCGCCGCCAGCCATGCTGGCGCAAAGTTGAAATAACGTGCTTCCGCCGCGCCATTGGGCCCAATGGGTCCGAAAACCGGTGGCTACAATGCCTGCTTCATTGTAGTGAAGTGCCCGATAAAGTGACCGAACCTCGCACCTGGATGTGTCTGATCTGCGGCTGGATCTACGACGAGGCCGCCGGCGATGCCGAGCACGGCATTGCGCCCGGCACGGCCTGGGCCGATGTGCCGATGAACTGGACCTGCCCCGAGTGCGGCGCCCGCAAGGAAGACTTCGAGATGGTGCAGGTCTGATGGTCCGCAGGGGTTGACGCCATTGCCGGCAGCCCACCCGCCCACAGGCCAAGGAGCCGCTGCCATGGATGATGCCCTGTCTGCCGCCTCCGTCACGGCCCCTGTCGCCGCCACCCGGGTGCTGGTGATCGACGACAGCAACACCATCCGCCGCTCGGCCGAGATCTTTCTGCGCCAGGGCGGCCATGAGGTGCTGCTGGCCGAAGACGGTTTCGACGCCCTGGCCAAGGTCAATGACCATGTTCCCCAGCTGATCTTCTGCGACATCCTGATGCCGCGGCTCGACGGCTACCAGACCTGCGCCATCATCAAGCGCAACCCCCGCTTTGCCCATGTGCCGGTGATCATGCTGTCGTCCAAGGACGGCCTGTTCGACAAGGCGCGCGGCCGCATGGTGGGCTCGCAGGACTACCTGACCAAACCCTTCACCAAGGAACAGCTGCTGCGCGCCGTGCAGCAGTTCGGTGCGGGCGCTGACGCTGCCTGACCGCCGCGCAGCCCGGCGCCCACCCGTTTCGGAGACCCGAAGATGCCCGTGAACAAGATCCTGGTGGTCGACGATTCCAAGACCGAGTTGCACCACATGACCGAGCTGCTGCTCAAGCGCGGCTATTCGGTGCGCACCGCCGAAAGCGGCGACGAGGCGCTCAAGCGCCTGGCCGAGGACAAGCCCGACCTGATCCTGATGGACGTGGTGATGCCGGGCCAGAACGGCTTCCAGCTCACCCGCACGATCACCCGCGATCCGCGTTATGCCGGCCTGCCGGTGATCATGTGCACCAGCAAGAACCAGGAGACCGACCGCGTCTGGGGCTTGCGCCAGGGCGCGAAGGACTACGTCGTCAAGCCGGTGGTGGCTGACGAGCTGATCGCCAAGATCAAGCAGTTCGACTGAACCCGCCCGCCGCAGGCATCCATGGCCAACAAGCAAGCCCTGCGCGACCTGCAGACCCGGCTGGCCGAGCGCATGCAGCAGGTGCGCACAGAGACGCCCGGCGTCTCGTGGCTGGCGGTCGATTGCGCCGGCCAGGGCCTGCTGCTGTCACTGAAGCAGGCGGGCGAGATCTTCGACCTCGGCCCGCTGGTGGCGGTGCCGCACACCCAGCCCTGGCTGGCGGGTGTGGTCAACCTGCGGGGTGGCGTGTTCACCGTGGTCGACCTGGCGCGCTTCCTGGGGCTGCGCCAGGAAGCGCCGGCCGCACAGCTGCAGGCGCGCCTGGTGGCCTTCAATGCGGCCCTGGGCATCCACGGTGCGTTGATGGTCGACCGGCTGGAGGGATTGCGGCACGCCGCCGACCTGCAGGCCGCCGATGAAAGCACGGACAATGCGGCGCGCCCGGCCTTTGCGCTGGCGCGCTGGCGCGATGCCGCCGGCCGCTGGTGGCAGGAAATCGACCTCGCGGCGCTTGCACGATCGCCGCAGTTCTTGGCAATCACCGCGTGATGGCGGACGTGCACACCCGGGCCGGTCAGGCCGGTGGGCAGCGCAGCCGGCAGCGGCATGACAAGGGGATGTGATGGGCTTGCTGGACCGACTGAAGAACAACCGACCGGACGATGACGGCGCAGGTGAGCGGACGCCCACCAACTTCGACGAGTTGCAGGCCGAGGGCGACGAGGGGCGCACCGTGGCCATGGGCATCACCCGCGCGGCCGATCTCGACCTGCCCACGGCCGGCGCCAACCTGACGTCCACCGTGGGCGGCCAGTCCATCATCTCCGAACTGCCGCCGTCCGAGCAGCTGAGTGATTTCTCCGAATCCAGGCTGATGCCGGCGGCCACTGCCGCGGCGGCGGCAGCGGCGCTGCCTGCGGCCGTGGCGCTGCCCCTGATCGGCGGCAAACCGGTGGCGACGCAGCAGCGCATCCTGAGCGGCGTGGTGCTGGCGGGTCTGGTGCTGCTGGTGCTGGTCACGGTGCTGGCACTGACATCGGCCAGCCGCAATGCGGTGCAGGTGGGTGCCACCGGCCAGGCGTTGATGCAGTCGCAGCGGCTGGCCAAGGCCGTGTCGCAGGCGCTGGGCGGCGCGCCCTCCGCGTTTGCCGAAGTGAAGGAGTCCGCCAACGTGCTCGCGGCCAACACGCGCCAGCTCATGGACGGCGGTGCCAACGTGTCTGCCGTGCCGGCCGCCGCGCAGCCGTTGCTCGTGCCGCTGATGCCGCTGATCGACCGCGCCGAAAAGAACGCCAATGCAGTGCTGGCCCAGCAGGACGCGCTGGTGCAGGTCAGCAAGGCGTTGCGCACCATCAATGCGCAGGCAGGTGAACTGCTGGAATCGGCCGACACGGTGGCGGCCCTGAAGCTGCAGCAAGGCGCCACGCCGGCCGAGCTGACGCAGGCCGGCAAGCTGGTGATGCTGACCCAGCGCATCGGCAAGAGCGCCAATGAGTTTCTCACCAGCGAAGGCGCGAGCAACGACGCCGTGTTCCTGCTCGGCAAGGACCTCGCCAGCTTCCGCGAGATCATCGACGGCCTGACCAACGGCAGCACCGAGCTGCGCCTGCCCGGCGCCAAGGACGCCGAAGTGCGCCAGGCGCTGGCCACCCTGCTCAAGCAGTACGAAGACACCCGCGTCCAGGCCAGCGCCATCCTCGGCAATCTGCAGGGGCTGGTGAGCGCGCGCGAGGCGCAGGCCCTGGTGCTGGCCGATGCCGAGCCGTTGCGCAAGGGTCTGCAGGCGGTGCAGGACCAACTGGCCGACCAGGGCGGTTTCCAGCTGGTGCACGGCCTGGCGATGCTGCTGGCCCTGGGGCTGGTGGTGGCCGGCGGCTGGGGTTTCCTGCGCCTGTACATGGCCGACCAGGCCCAGCGTGCCGGGCTGGCCGAGGCCCAGCGCCTGGAGGCCGAGCGGCAGGAGCGCGAGGCCAAGCGCGTCAACGACGCCAACCAGGCGGCCATTCTCCGCCTGATGAACGAGCTGCAGACGGTGGCCGAGGGCGACCTGACCCAGCAGGCCACGGTGACCGAAGACATCACCGGCGCCATCGCCGACTCGATCAACTACACCGTGGAAGAGCTGCGCTCGCTGGTCAGCCAGGTGCAGGGCACGGCCAACCGGGTGACCGAGACGACCGAGCAGGTGACCACCACGTCGACCGACCTGCTGGCGGCGTCCGACGAGCAGCTGCGCGAGATCCGCGAAACCGGCGACGCCGTGCTGCAGATGGCCCAGCGCATCAACGAGGTGTCGGCCCAGGCGCAGCAGTCGGCCCAGGTGGCCCGGCAGTCGCTGCGTGCGGCCGAGACCGGCCTGACCGCGGTGCAGAACTCCATCGGCGGCATGAACGCCATCCGCGACCAGATCCAGGAAACCTCCAAGCGCATCAAGCGACTGGGTGAATCCAGCCAGGAGATCGGCGAGATCACCGAGCTGATCTCGGACATCACCGAGCAGACCAACGTGCTGGCGCTGAACGCCGCCATCCAGGCTGCCAGTGCCGGCGAGGCCGGCCGCGGCTTCAGCGTGGTGGCCGAAGAAGTGCAGCGCCTGGCCGAACGCTCGGGCGACGCCACGCGGCAGATCTCGGCCCTGGTCAAGACCATCCAGACCGACACCCAGGATGCGGTGGCCGCCATGGCGCGCAGCACCCAGGGCGTGGTCGACGGCGCGCGCCTGTCGGACGCCGCCGGCTCGGCGCTGGGCGACATCGACCGCGTCACACGCCGCCTGGCCGAGCTGATCGAGGCCATCTCGTCACAGGCGCTGAAGGAAGCCGATTCCGCCAACGTGGTGGCCGGCAACATCCAGCACATCTTCGCGGTGACCGAGCAGACCGGCGACGGCACCCGCTCCACCGCGCAGATGGTGCGCGAGCTGTCGCGCACCGCCGAAGAGCTGCGCCAGTCGGTGTCGCGCTTCAAGATCGGCTGAGCCCGCGCCCGCCCGAATCGCCATGCCGGCCGACACCAGCGCCGCCACCGACACCGCCCTTGGCGCCCTGGGCGAAGACCTGAGCGCCCTGTCGTGGGTGCGTGACGAGCTGCGCCGCTCGCTCGAGCTGGCCAACAAGGCGCTGCGCCGCTACCTGAAGGAGCAGGCCCAGCGTGGCGACCTCGACACCGTCGACCCCGCCGTGCTGCGCCAGGCGCGCAACCAGTTGCACCAGAGCGTGGGCGTGCTCGAGGTCGTGGGCCTGGGGC
>JAGOBT010000261.1 GCA_017999135.1 Burkholderiaceae bacterium | reverse complement strand
GAGCGCACGCAGCAGGAGAACGACATGCTGAACTTCGCCGCCGAGCTGAAGGACAGTTCGCGCCTGGCCTGTCAGATCACCGTCACCGACGACCTGGACGGCCTGGAAGTCACCATGCCCGAAGGCCAGCACTAGCCTTCCCCCGGCCCACCCGCCAACTGCCAAGGAGTGTTGTCATGAGCGCTGTCCTGAAGCCCCCTGCCCCCGCCGCCCTGTCGCCCTTCCAGGCGGCTGCACGCGACAAGATCTGGTCGATGCCGCTGGATGAACTGCACCCGGCCGACCCGCAGTACTTCGTCGACAACACCGAGTTGCACATCTTCGACCGCCTGCGCGCGCAGGACCCGGTGCACCGCGGCACCAGCCCGGTGCCCGAGGTGGGCAGCTACTGGAGCGTGACCCGCTACCAGGACATCATGTTCGTCGACACCCATCCCGAGCTGTTCTCGTCGGACGTGACGCATGGCGGCATCACGCTGTTCAATGCGCCCGACGGCGAGCGGCTGCCGATGTTCATCGCGATGGACCCGCCCAAGCACGACGACCAGCGCAAGGCCGTCAGCACCATCGTGGCGCCGGCCAACCTGAACAACTGGACGCAGCTGATCCGCGACCGCACCGGCACCCTGCTGGACAGCCTGCCACGCAATCAGCCGTTCGACTGGGTCGACAAGGTGTCGATCGAGCTGACCACCTGCATGCTGGCCACGCTGTTCGACTTTCCGTTCGAAGACCGCCGCCTGCTGACCTGGTGGTCGGACGTGGCCACGATGAACAAGGCCACCAACCCCGAGGCGCTGGAGCCGGCCGAGCGCATGGCCGAGCTGGGCAAGATGCTGGGCTACTTCACCAAGCTCTGGAACGAGCGCGTGAACGCCCCGCCCCGCACCGACCTGGTCAGCATGCTGGCGCACGGCGCGGCCACCCGCAACATGCCGCCGATGGAGTACATGGGCAACCTGGTGCTGCTGATCGTGGGTGGCAACGACACCACCCGCAACAGCATGACCGGCGGCCTGCTGGCGCTGAACAGCAACCCCGAGCAGTTCGCCAAGCTGCGCGCCAACCCGGCGCTGGTCGACAGCCTGGTGCCCGAGATCATCCGCTGGCAGACGCCGTTGGCCTACATGCGCCGCACCGCCACACAGGATGTCGAGCTGGGCGGCAAGCAGATCGCCAAAGGCGACAAGATCGCGATGTGGTACCTGTCGGGCAACCGCGACGAGACCGCCATCGACAACCCCGACCAGTTCATCATCGACCGCGCCCGCCCGCGCCAGCACCTGAGCTTCGGCTTCGGCATCCACCGCTGCGTGGGCAACCGCCTGGCCGAGCTGCAGCTGAAGATCCTGTGGGAAGAGATCCTCAAGCGCTTCCCGGTGATCGAGGTGCTGGACGAACCCACCCGCGTGCGCTCGTCGTTCGTGCGGGGCTACAGCAAGCTGATGGTGCAGATCCCCGGCTGAGCGGGCCGGGCGGCGCCCGGGTTCACAGGTGGGGCGCGAAGATCCCCGCCAGTTCGACCCGGGCCCGCAGCCGGGCACACAGCAGAAAGGTGCCGACGAACTTGCGCTGCAGCAGCAGCAGGTCGGGCGGCGGCGTGCGCGAGAAGCCCTGGTTGAAGAACTGGGTCCGGCCCTGCGCCACCATGCGGCGGAACAGGTCCGACGCACCGAAGTCGTAGGCGCCGGCATGGCGCAGCGGCTCGCCCGCCGCCATCAGGATGGCGAGCACGCCGTCGGCCTGGGCCGGCGGCTCGCTCTCCCCCACATAGCCCAGCGCCAGCGCGGCCATGCGCACCTGGGCTGCATCACCATCGCGCAGGCCGCGGCCCAGGCAGCGCAGCTGCTGCACCCGGTGTGGCGCGATGGCCTCGGCGGCGCCGAAATCGAGCAGCGCCACGCGGCCGCTGGCTGCGTCGTGCAGGTAGTTGCTGAAGTTGGGGTCGGTCTGCACCAGCTGCATGCCGAACAGCTCATGCGCGGCCAGGCGCACCAGGGCGGTGGCCACGGCATCGCGCTGCGCGGGCGTGCCAGCGGTGGCCAGCCGGTCGACCGGCACGCCGGGCGCAAAGTCGGTGGCCAGGATGGCGTCGCCGCAGTGGTCGGCATGCACCGCCGGCACCCACAGCACCGGGTCGTCGCCCAGCGCCTGGCGGTAGGCGGCGGTGGCGGCGGCCTCGGCCTGGTAGTCGGTCTCGCGCAGCAACTGGTGGTGCACGCGGTCGAGCATCTCGGTCAGGTCCAGCCCGGCCGGCAGCAGGCCGGGCGTGCGCGCCAGCCAGGCCAGGTTGGCCACGTCGCTGCCGATGCTCTGGCGCACGCCGGGGTGCTGGATCTTCAGCGCCAGCACGCGGCCGTCGTGCGTCTCGGCGCGGTGCACCTGGCCGATTGACGCCGACGCGATGGGCTGGTAGCTGAAGCGGCGAAAGCGCTGCGGCCAGTCGGCGCCCCAGGCCTGGCTGAGCGTGGCATCGAGCTGGGACACCGGCATGGTGTGGGCCTGGTCGCGCAGGCCGGCCAGCAGTGCGGCAAAGGCCGGCGGCAGCATGCCTTCGCCGTCCATCGACAGCAGCTGGCCCAGCTTCATCACCGCGCCCCGCATCTGTGACAGCCGCTCGGCCAGCCGGCGGGCGTTGGCCGGTGTGAACACGATGTCCGACAGCGCCGGCCGCTCGCCGCGTGCCAGGCGGGTCAGCCCCTCGGCGGCGGCGCCGGCGGCCAGTTCACCCACTGCGCGGCCCAGGTGCAGCATGCGGCTGCCGCGGCCCTGGGGCACGGCCGCCTCGCGCGGCAGGGTCTGCGCAGCGGCTGGCAAGGCCACATCGGCCGGGCGCGGCGGCACGTGTCCGACAACATCGGTGTTCGGCTCGGGGACCATGGGCAAGGCGCTGGGACAGACGGGCGGACAGGCAGGCGGACAGGTGGAGAGGCACGCATCATCGCCCGGATCCGCCCATCCGCCCGGGGCCAGACGGTGCCGGCCCGCCGCAGCGGGCGGGTTGGGGGTGTCAGGCCCAGGCCGGCGGCTGGGCGGGCTGCATGCCACCGCCGGGCGCCGGCCCGGCCACCGGTACCCACACCCGGAACTGGCTGCCCGCGCCGCGCTGCGAGCGCACCTGGATCACGCCGCCGTGGCGCTGCACGATCGAGAACGACAGCGACAGCCCCAACCCGGTGCCCTGGCCCACGTCCTTGGTGGTGTAGAACGGCTCGAAGATGCGGCGCATCACGGCATCGGACATGCCGGCGCCGTTGTCGCTGACCTGCACCCACACCCAGCCGTTCTGCGCGCCCGAGGCCAGCGTGATGGTGCCGTGGCCGTCGATGGCCTGCGATGCGTTGACGATCAGGTTCATGAACACCTGGTTCAGCTGCCCGGCCAGGCACTGCACCAACGGCAGCGGGGTCAGCTGGCGCACGATGTCGGCCTTGTACTTGACCTCGTGCAGCACCACGTTCAGCGTCGACTCCAGTCCGGCGTTCAGGTCGGCCAGCTGCCAGTCGGCCTGGTCCACGCGCGAGAAATCCTTCAGGTCCTGCACGATCTTCTTCACCCGGGCCAGTCCGTCGGCGCTTTCGTCCAGCAGCTGGGGCAGGTCGTCCTTCAGGTAGTCCAGTTCCGCCGCCTGGAGCGCCAGCGCCAGCGCCTGGGCCGCCTCGGGGCCGGCGGGCTGGCTGTGGCGGCCGTAGGCATCGGCCAGCGTGAGCAGGCTGGTGACGTATTGGCGCAGCGTGTTCAGGTTGCTGCTGACGAAGCCCACCGGGTTGTTGATCTCATGCGCCACGCCGGCAGCCAGCTGGCCGATGCTGGCCATCTTGTCGCTCTGCAGCAGCTGGTTCTGCGCCTGCTCCAGCTTCTGGTTGGTCTGCTGCAGCTCGGCAAAGCGCTGGCGCAGCTCTTCCTGCGCGGCGCGCACCTCGGTGCGGTCCTGCAGCATCCACCACGCGCCGGTGGCATCGTCGCTGTATTCCACCGGGCAGGCGTTGATCTGCATCCAGTGCGGCTGGCCAGCAGCGTCGCGCATCCACATCTCATGGTGCAGGGCCTCGTTGCGGGCAAACAGCGGCTGGGCCAGGTTGCGCAGCCGCACCACGTCGGCGGGCGCCATGTAGAACGGCTGCCCCGGCCGCCCGGCTGCCGCATTCCTGTCGGCGGCACCCAGCATCTCGGTCATCTGACGGTTGGCGCGCTGCACCTCGTCGTTGACGGTGTAGACCACGCCGATGGGCGCGTTGTCGATGAAGGCATCCATCAGCCGGGCGTTGGAGGCCAGCTCGGCCGAGCTGGCTTCCACCATCTGGTCGATCCGGCGTGTCAGCTCTTCTTCGGTGCGGCGGCGCTGGCTCACGTCCTGCAGCGTGACGATGGCGCCAATCACCAGGCCGTCATGGTCGCGCAGCGGCGCGGCGGTGAAGCCCAGCCAACGGCCTTCCGGCCCGAACTGCGGAAAGAAACTCTCCGCCTCATAGGCACCAGCGACCAGGGCCGATGTCTTGGCGCTGTCGCCATACAGCGCGGCCACCTCGGCGTCGGACGCGCCGTCGACGATCAGGTCGGCCAGCAAGCGGCGCGGTGTGCCATAGAAGGCGCGCCAGGGCTCGGTGCTGCCGATCATGCTGTCGGCACCCTGGCCGGTGAGGCGGCTGCAGGCGGTGTTCCAGTGCGTCACCCGGTGGTGGCGGTCGATCACGAAGCTGGCCACCGGCGCGCCGTCGACGATCTGCCGCAGCAGGCTGCTCATGCCCTGCAGCATGGTCTGCACATGCTGGATGTCGCTCAGGTCCTGGCAGGTGACCAGGATCGCCGGCCCGTCGTCCAGTGGCACGCGGCGCAGGCTCAGCTCCACCGGCCGCTGGCTGCCGTTGCCGCCCAGCAGCCGCACCGACTGGGCAGGCGGCTCGCCACTGCGCCACAGGCACTCGTCGCTGGCGTCGGCCAGCGCGGCCCGGTCGTCGGGCACCAGCAGCTGCAGCGGGTCGGCCGGGGTTTCGCGCTGCAGGCCGCACAGGCGGCGCAGCGCGGCATTGGCACGCATCGGGCGGCCGGGGCGGTGCAGCCAGGCCGGCATGCCCATGGCGTCGAGCAACTGCTCGGCCAGGCCGCCCGCCACGGGCGGCTCGGCCGGGGCGCCATCCGGCTCGGCGGTGGCCAGCCCGGGGTCGGGCGTTGCGGCGGGTGCACCGGGCTGGTCGATGTCCAGCCAGGTGTCCAGCTCGATGAACAGGTCGCTCACTGGCGTGCTTTCCACCGACGGCCCTCCGGCGCGGTCAGGCCATCACGGCCCGGGACGGACCACTCGGTGCAGCCTGCCTGCCGGCATCGGCCGGCGGGATCGACTTGCGCAGCACCCGCAGTTCCAGCGGCTGCGGCTGGCGTGCAGCCAGATCGCGCAGCTTGGTGATCAGCGGCGGACGGAACACAT
>JAGOBT010000260.1 GCA_017999135.1 Burkholderiaceae bacterium | reverse complement strand
ATGCAGATGGAAGACGAGGCCGGTGCCGACAACAAGCTGCTGGCCGTGCCCATCGACAAGGTGCTGTCGATCTACAGCCAGTGGAAGAATCCCGAAGACCTGAACCCGCTGCGCCTGAAGACCATCCAGCACTTCTTCGAGCACTACAAGGATCTGGAACCCGGCAAGTGGGTCAAGGTGACCGGCTGGACCGGCGTCGACGGTGCCCACAAGGAGATCACCGACGGCGTCGCCAACTTCGAGGCGGCGCACCCCAAGGCCTGACGGCAGCTGTGGCCGCTGCCCGGTGGCCGCTCAGAGTGCCTTCGACACCAGCTTGAAGTCGGGGTCTTCCGGGAACGGGTGCACCGTGTAGCCCAAACCGGTCATCAGCCGCAGCATGTTCGGGTTGTTGGCCAGCACCAGGCCGTCGATCTCGCTCAGCCCCTTGGCGCGGGCGAACTCCATGATCGACAGCATCAGCCGCGAGCCCAGCCCCTGACCCTTGAAGTGGTCCGACACCACCAGGCTGAACTCGCAGCTGGTCTGGTCGGGGTTGGTGATGTAGCGCGACACGCCGATGATTTCTTCGGTCTCGGTGAAGCTGCCTTCGTCGCCCGCCGTGCGGGTGCGGTGCACCGCCACCAGCGCCATCTCGCGGTCGTAGTCGATCAGCGTGTAGCGCGCCAGCATGCGCGGCGGCAGCTCGGGCATGGCGCTGGCAAAGCGGAAGTAGCGGCTCTCCTGCGACAGCCCGCGCACGAAGGCCTGCAGCATGTCGGCGTCATCCGGCTGGATCGGGCGGATGGTGTAGAGCCCGCCGCCCTTCATCGGCCATTCACGCTCGTAGGCGCTGGGGTAGGGCAGGATGGCCAGGTGGTTGTAGTCGCCGCTGCCATGGTGGGCCGGCGGCGCATGCTCGATCACCACCCGCGCGTCCACCGCCACCGCGCCGGTCTCGTCGACGATGATGGGGTTGATGTCCATCTCGCGCAGCTGGGGCAGCTCGCACACCATCTCCGAGACACGCAGCAGGATCTGCTCGACCGCCTCGATGTCGGCCGCCGGCGTGCCGCGCCAGGCGCCCAGCATCTCGGAGACGCGGCTGCGCTCGATCAGCCGCCGCGCCAGGAACTGGTTCAGCGGCGGCAGCTCCATCGCCCGGTCGGCGATCAGCTCGATCATGGTGCCGCCGGCGCCGAAGGTGATCACCGGGCCGAACGGGTCGTCGGTGGTCAGGCCGATGTAGATCTCACGGCCGTGGCGCAGGCCCGACATCGGCTGGATCGTCACGCCGTTGATGCGCGCCGCGGGCTGGGCCCGCTTCACTGCGGCCAGCATGTCGTTGTAGACATCGCGCACCTGGGTGGCGCTCAGCACGTTCAGCGCCACGCCCTGCACGTCGCTCTTGTGGCTGATGTCGGGGGAATCGATCTTCAGCGCCACCGGGTAGCCCAGTTGCGCGGCGATCAGCATCGCCTCGTTGGCGTTGCGCGCCAGCATGGTGCGTGTGACCGGGATGTGGAAGGCCGCCAGCAGTGCCTTGCTCTCCATCTCGGTCAGCACCTTGCGGCGTTCGGCCAGCACACCTTCGATCAGCAGGCGTGCTCCTTCGATGTCGGGCTTGGCCAGGGTGGAGTTGGGCGGTGGCGTCTGCTGCAGCAGTTGCTGGTTCTGGTAGAAGCTGGCGATGTTGCCGAAGGCGTCCACCGCCGCCTCGGGCGTGCGGAAGCTGGGGATGGCCACGGCGTTCAGCACGTCGCGCGCCTCCTTCACGCGCGCATCGCCCATCCAGCAGGCCAGCACCGGCTTGCCGGTGAGGCGGAACACGTCGGCCACGCCGCGGGCCACGGCCGCCGGGTCGCTCTCGGGCTTGGGCGAATAGATGGCCAGCATGCCGTCGACGCCATGGTCCTTGCCCAGCGCCAGCAAGGCCGCGCTGTAGTGGGCGGGCAGGGCGTCCTCGCCCAGGTCGATCACCGCATTGGACACAGACTGCAGGCCGGTGCCCGGCGGCAACTGCGGTGCCAGCGTGGCGCGGCCGGTCTCGCCCAGGGCGGCCACCTCCAGCCCGATCTCGTTGGCCCAATCGGCCGCCAGCACGCCGGGCCCGCCGCCATTGGTGACGATGGCCAGCCGCTTGCCCACCGGCCGGTAGCGCGAGGCCAGGCACTTGGCGGCCGAGAACAGCTGGGTGAACAGCCGCACCCGCACCGCGCCGGCACGGCGCAGGGCGGCTTCGAACACGTCGTCGCTGCCGACGATGGCGGCCGAATGCGTCAGCGCGGCGGTGCTGCCGGCTGGCTTGCGCCCAGCCTTCATCACCACCACCGGCTTGGCATAGGCCGCCGCCCGCAGCGCGCTCATGAAGCGCCGTGCGTTGCGGATGCCCTCCATGTAGACCAGGATGGACTTGGTGCTGGCATCGTTGGCCAGAAAGTCGAGCGCCTGTGGCAGGTCGACGGCGGTGTTGGGGCCGAGCGAGACCACGGCCGAGAAGCCCACGCTGTTCTGCTGCGCCCAGTCGAGGATCGACGCCGTCAGCGCGCCCGATTGCGAGATCAGCGCCAGCGGCCCGGGCGCGGCCATCGCCCCCAGCGCGCTGGCATTGAGCTTGAGCAGCGGCCGCTGGAAGCCCAGGCTGTTGGGCCCCAGCAGGTGCACGCCATGGCGTTTGGCAATCGCCAGCAGTTCGGCACAGGCAGCCGCGTCCAGGCCCGATGACAGCACCAGCGCGGCGCGGCAGCGGATGCGGCCAGTGACTTCCAGCGCCGCGGCCACCTGGTCGCCGGGCAGGGCGATCAGGGCCAGATCGGCACGTGACTGCGCCAGATCGGCCAGCGTGCCGGTCATGTGGATGTCGAGGTGCGTGACGGTGCCGGCAAAGCCGCCGTTACGCAGGCCGGCCAGCAGGGCGCGGGCCAGGGCGGTCTGGCTGTCGGGCTGGTCGCCGTCGCCGGCGAAGACGACGATCGACTGGGGCGAGAACAGTGGGGTCAGGTAGTGTTGGTCCATGAGCAGGGCCTGGGAAGCAGGCCATCGCGGGCGTGGCCGCCAGCATAGGCTCGCCGTTCTGGTTCCAAAGGGTTTTCCCTTGCTTGCGGCTTGGGATAAATCAAGCGTCAGCCTTGAACGGGCTGTGTTCGCGCAGTTCGTCCACATAGGCCGCGATGCCATGGCCCTCGCGCTGCAGGAAGTCGGCCACCGCGGCCGAGAACTGCGGGTGCGCCAGCCAGTGCGCCGACCGGGTGCCCACTGGCATCAGGCCGCGCGCCATCTTGTGCTCGCCCTGCGCGCCGCCCTCGAAGCGCACGAAGCCCTGCGCCATGCACCACTGCAGCGGCTGGTAATAGCAGGCCTCGAAGTGCAGGCAGGGGCTGTAGGTGGTGGCGCCCCAGTAGCGGCCGTAGGCCTGGCCGCGTGCGCGGTCGATCGCCACCAGCGACGCGCCCACCGGCTGCCCGCCCAGCCGCGCCACGAACATCAGCCAGTGCTGCGGCTGGGTGGCCGCCATGGCCTGGAAAAACGCCGCCGTCAGATAGGGTGTGGACCCATGGGCGCGGTAGGTGCCCACATAGCACTGGTGGAAGAAGTGCCACAGGTCGGCGTCGATCTGGTCGGCCTCGTGCACGGTGAAGGTGACGCCGGCCTCGGCCACGCGCCGCCTTTCTTGCTGGATCTTCTTGCGCTTCTCGCGCTGCAGGCTGGCCAGGAAGGCGGTGAAGTCGGCATCCGGGGCCGCCGGGTCCTGGGTCCAGTGGAACTGCACGCCCTGGCGCGCCAGCCAGCCCTGGGCGGCGATCACCGGGGTCTCGTCGGGCTCATGGAACAGCAGGTGCACCGATGACGCGTCCTCGTCCTCGGCCACCTGGGCCAAGCCAGCCAGCAGGGTGTGGCGGGCGGCGTCGTCGGTGGCCAGCAGGCGGCTGCCGGGCACCGGCGTGAACGGCACGGCCACCAGCAGCTTGGGGTAGTAGCGCAGTCCGTGGCGCTGGTAGGCATCGGCCCAGGCCCAGTCGAACACGTATTCACCATAGGAATGGCTCTTCAGATAGGCCGGCGCCGCGGCCACCAACTGCGCCCCGCGGTGCACCGTGACGAAGCGCGGCGCCCAGCCGGTGCGCGGAACCGCGCTGCCCGAGGCATGTAGCGCCGCCAGGTACTCCCAGCGCATGAACGGGGTGGGCCGGCTCTGGCGGTCCAGCAGGGCGTTCCAGGCGGCGCCGTCGAGGGCGCAGGGGTCTTGGTGGACCCGGATAACATCCTTCGTCATTGATTCGAACCTGGTCTGGTCACCCACCGTATGTCAACTTCCACCCCTGCGGTCCGCATTGCACTGGCCCAGTTCAATGCCACGGTCGGTGATCTGGCCGGCAACGCGCGCCGCATTGTGGACTGCGCACGCGAAGCCCATGCCAGCGGTGCGGCCCTTCTGGTGGCGCCTGAGCTGGCACTGACCGGCTACCCGCCCGAAGACCTGTTGCTGCGCCCGGCCTTCATGCAGGCCTGCGCACGGGAACTGGCCACGCTGGCCACCGCGCTGGCGGCGTTCGACGGCCTGACCGTGGTGGTCGGCCATCCGCACCAGTTTGAAGGCCAGGGCGACCAGCGCACGCGCTCACACGCGGTGGTGCAGCGGTTCAATTCGGCGTCGGTGCTGGCGGGTGGCCAGGTGGTGGCCACCTATTGCAAGCGTGAACTGCCCAACTACCAGGTGTTCGACGAGCGGCGTTATTTCGTCTCTGGCCGCGATGCAGGGCAGGGCGCGGTGGTGTTCACCGCCGGTGGCCGCCGTTTCGGCCTGCTGATCTGCGAAGACGCCTGGTTCGACGAACCCGCCCAGGCCGCCCGGGCCGCCGGTGCCGAAGTGCTGTGCGTCATCAACGCCTCACCCTTCCACCTCGACAAGAGCGGCGAGCGCGAGGCCCGCATGGTGCAGCGGGTGCAGGCCACCGGCCTGCCGCTGCTGTATGCGCATCTGGTGGGCGGCCAGGACGAGGTGGTGTTCGACGGCGCCTCGTTCGCCATCGACGCCCGGGGCCAGGTGGCCGCGCGCGGTGCCTGCTTCGATGAGCACCTGGTGTGGGTCGACTGGCATGCCGACGGCCGCATGACCGGCACCGTGCAGCCGGTGCCTGAACTGGAAGCCCAGGCCTGGGCCGCCCTGGTGACCGGCGTGCGCGACTACATCGGCAAGAACGGATTCCCCGGCGCCATCATCGGCCTGAGCGGCGGCGTGGATTCGGCCCTGGTGCTGGCGATTGCGGTCGACGCGCTGGGCGCCGACCGGGTGCGCTGCGTGATGATGCCCAGCCCCTACACCGCCAGCATCTCGTGGATCGACGCGCGCGACATGGCCGAACGCGTGGGCGTGCGCTACGACGAGATCTCGATCCTGCCGATGTTCGAGACCTTCAAGGGCGCGTTGGCAACGGAGTTCGCCGGCCGGCCCGAAGA
>JAGOBT010000259.1 GCA_017999135.1 Burkholderiaceae bacterium | reverse complement strand
GGAACACACGACAAGGCACCGTCGCCCGCCGCGGAACGTTGCGTGATCACCCCGGCCAGGGCAATCCGCGAAAACCAGCGCCGCTGGAAAACCAGGAGCCGCGGCGCGCCGGTCAGAACTTGTTCGGCCCCATGTAGCCGAACAGGAAACCGGCCACCTTGCGCATCTGGATCTCTTCAGACCCTTCGGTGATGCGGTAGCGGCGGTGGTGGCGGTAGATGTGCTCGAAGGGCTTGTGCCGGCTGTAGCCGATGCCCCCGTGCACCTGCATGGCCCGGTCGGCCGCCTCGCACACCAGGCGGTTGGCCCAGTAGTTGCACATCGAGACCTTGTCACTGAGCTTCCTCTCCACCTCGGGGTGGGGCATCTGGTCCATCTCCCAGGCGGTCTTGCGGATCAGCAGACGCAGCATCTCCACCTGGGTGGCCAGTTCCACCAGCGGGAACTGGATCCCCTGGTTGCGGGCGAGTTCCTCTCCAAAGGGTTTGCGCTCACGCGCATAGCGCACGCTCTCGTTGACGCAGAATGCCGCCGCGCCCAGGCTGCTGGCGGCCTGGCGGATGCGGTTCTCGTGCACGAAGCTCTGCGCCAGTGGCAGGCCGCGGCCCTCTTCGCCGAACATCGCATCGGCCGGCACCCACACGTTGGTGAAGCTCACCCGCGGGTGGTCGGTGGGCATGTTGAAGGTCCAGAGGTATTCCTCGATCTTCACGCCCGGGGTGTCGGTGGGCGTCAGGAAGCAGGTGATGCCCTTGGCATCGCCCGGCTGGCCGCTGGTGCGGGCGAACAGCGCGCAGTGGGTGGCGGTGTGCATGCCGGTGGTCCACATCTTCTCGCCGTTGATCAGCCAGCCGTCCACGCCGTTGCGCACCTCGCGCACGGCCTTGGTCTCCATGTGGGTGGCGTCACTGCCGTGGTTGGGCTCGGTCAGGCCGAAGGTGATGCGGGTCTTGAATTCCAGCTGGCCGGTGATGAACTTGTCTTTCTGCGCCGGGGTGCCGAAGTCGCGCAGCATCACGATGATGGGGAAGTTGCCCACCACCGAGTGCTCGTTCTGCAGATCATTGAACAAGCCCAGGCCCTTGCTGGCCAGGTGGTCGCGGATGACGCTCATCCACAGGTTGCCGATGGCCTGGCCGCCGAATTCCTTGGGCAGGCTCAGCCGGTAGAAGCCGGCCTTGTCGGCGATCTTCTTGCATTGCTGCAGCAGCGCCTCCCATTCGGGGCGCGGCAGGCCGCCGTTGTCGAAATCGGTGCGCGCCCATTCCCGGCGGTGGTCGAAGAAGCGCTCGTTGTCGTCCTTCGCCTGCAGCGGCTTGATCTCCTGGTCGATGAAGCGGTCGAGGTTCTTCAGGAACTCGGTCAGCTCGTGGGGCAGGTTGAAGTCCATGGTGTCTCACTCCGGGGTGGGTTGGGCAGGGTCGGCGCGCAGCTGCACGGCGCGGCGGTAAGGGGCATAACTCGGCTGGTCGATGGCCAGCTTGTCCAGCGTGCTGGCCCACAGGTGGGCGCGCAGGGCCGGGTCCTGGTCGTCGATGGCGCCGCTGCGGATGGCCAGCGCCAGGTCGGTCGCCAGCGCATCGGGCGGACCGCGGTGCTGCAGCAGCGCCTGCAGGCGGTCGGCCGCGGCGGCATCGGCGGCGGGGCCCAGGCGCATCTCGCGGGCGGCCAGGTCCACCGCATTGGCGGCCACCCGGGCCTGGAAGGCGGCGTTGCCCTGCAGCTGCGGCTGCAGCACCTCGCGCAGCAGCGTGGCCACGGCGTCGAGCAGCGCGGGGCCGCGGGGGTGGTCAAGCACAGGCATCCTCCGAATCGAGCAGGCGCAGCAGGTCGATCTGGTTCTCGGACACCCGCCGGGCGATCATGGCGCGCTCGACCGACGGGTCGCGCCCGCTCTCGAACCAATCCCGCATGCCGGCGCAGCCCAGGCCCCAGCGCAGGCTGCCGGCGGCCTGCCACCAGCGCACCCGCTGCGCATCGACCGCCTCGCCGGTGGCCTGCTGCCAGGCGGCAAAGATTTCCTCGCGCTGGCCCAGGCCGGCCACCGGCTGGGTGATCTGGCCGAAGCGCCAGGGCGGTAGGCAGACCCAGGCCAGGTCCTCCGCCGGGTCGCCCAGGTGGGCGATCTCCCAGTCGAGCACGGCACGCAGGCCTTCTTCACCGACGATCACATTGCCCAGCCGGTAGTCGCCATGCACCAGGTGCAGGCGCGCCGGCTCGGCGGGCAAGTGGCGCTCCAGCCATTTCAGCGACCACTCGAACACCGCATCGGGCTGGGCCATCGCGTGGCAGCGGCGTTGCAGGGCGGCCAGCGTGGCAGCGGTGCTGCGCACCGGCAGCGCCGGCAGCCTGTCCAGTGGCTGGCGGTGCAGCGCGCCAGCCGCGGCGCCCAGCTGCTGCACCAGCACGCGGCGGGCCTCGGCATAAGGCGCATCGCGCTGGATCTTGCGGGCAATGGTCTCGCCGGCAATGCGGCGCATGATGAAGCCGTCGCCGATGCCGTCGGCCGGCTGCAGCGTGTGCAGCACCTCGGCCACCGGCACGCCGCTGCCGGCCAGGCCGCGCACCAGCTCGGCTTCCAGGGTCAGCGACAGCGATTCATTGCCGCGCAGGCCGCCCGGCGAGCGGCGCAGGATCAGGCCGTGCTGCACGCCACCTTCGCCCACTCCGTCGAACGACCAGGTCTGCAGCGTGGCACCGGCCGACAGCCGCTGCAGCCCGGCGCAGCGCTGCACGCCGGGCAGCAGCCGCGGCAGCAGCGCATCCAGCCCGGCCTGCAGGGCGGTGGCACCGCCCGGGTCGGCGCTCATGCCTGCGGCCACCACGGCACCTGCGGTGGCATGTCGGTCGACACCTTGCCGGGGAACTGCGGCGCGCGCTTCTCCAGGAAGGCGGCCACACCCTCGCGCACATCGGGCCCGGCGCCCAGGTGCACGTTGATGGCGGCATCCACGCCCAGCGTGCCCCAGGGCGCCGGCTCGGCGGACAACCGCCAGAGCATCTGGCGGGTGACAGCCACCGCCACCGGCGCAGTGTGGTCGGCGATCTCGCGGGCGATCTCCATCGCCTGGGGCAGCAGCGCCTCGGGCGCCAGCGGCTCCTCGATCAGGCCACCACGGGCGGCCTCGGCGGCGTCGAACACCCGGCCGCTGTAGCACCAGCGCAAGGCCTGCGGCAGGCCCACGATGCGCGGCAGGAACCAGGCGCTGCCGGCCTCGGGCACCAGGCCGCGGCGGGTGAACACGCAGCCGTAGCATGAGGTGGTGCTGCCCAGGCGGATGTCCATCGGCAATGTCATCGTCAGGCCCACGCCCACGGCCGCGCCGTTGATGGCGGCGATGCTGGGCTTGCGGCAGTTGAAGATGGCCTCGATGAAGCCGCCGCCCTGGCGTGGGGTGGCAGCATCCTTGCCGGCATCGCCGAACAGCTTGTCGGTGTCGCCGAAGCTGCCGGCGCCGTCGGAGATGTCGGCCCCGGCGCAGAAGGCCCGGCCGGCACCGGTGACGACGACCACCCGCACCGCATCGTCGGCATCGGCGCGCTGGAAGGCGGCGGTGATCTCGCGGCCCATCTGGGCGGTGTAGGCATTGAGCTTGTCGGGCCGGTTCAGCGTGAGCAGCAACACCCCGCCATCCAGCGTGGTGGTGGTCTGCGGCGGGGCGGTCGAATCCATCAGCGCTCCTGTCTCCTGCGGTGTGAAACCGTCGTGTCAAACCGTCGTGTCATTCAGCGATGACTGCGCTGCATCATCCGGTGCAGCCGGCGCGCCGTGATGTCTCGTGAGCGACGGAAGCGCACGGCGGCCGCGTCGCACACTGCCCGCTGCCCCGCACCAAGGACACCCATGGACTTCGACTTCTCGCCCGACCAGCAACAGCTGAAGGACCAGGCCCGCCGCTACCTGGCCGACCATTGCAGCCCCCAGGCGGTGCGCGCCGTGCTGGACGGCCCGCAGAGCCACGACGCCGCGCTGTGGACCGGCCTGGGCGAGCAGGGCTACCTGGGCGCGGCCATCCCCGACGACCTGGGTGGCAGCGGCGCCGGTTATCTGGAGCTGTGCGTGGTGGCCGAGGAACTGGGCCGCGCGGTGGCGCCGGTGCCGTTCTCGTCGTCGATTGCCCTGGCGGCCGACCTGCTGATGCGCGCAGGCACCGATGCCCAGAAGCAGCGCTGGCTGCCCGGCCTGGCCAGCGGCGCGCTGATCGGCACGCTGGCCCTGGCCGAGCAGCCTGGGCGGGTGCAGGCCGGCCGCATCGCCAGCAGCGTGCAGCGCGGGCGGCTCAGCGGCACCAAGACGCCGGTGGCCGACGGCGACATCGCCGACATCGCCATCGTCGCCACGCGTGATGGCGCGGGTGATGCGCTGTCGCTGCACATCGTCGACCTGACGAGCGCCGGCGTGCAGCGCAGCGCCCTGCCCGGCATCGACCCCACCCGCAGCCAGGCGCAGATCAGCTTCACCAACGCCGAGGCCGAGCCGCTGGGCGCGCCGGGCGCCGGCGCCGCGCTGGTGGCCAGCGCGCTGGACCGCGCCGCCGTGCTGATGGCCTTCGAGCAGGTGGGCGGCGCCGACAAGGCGCTGGAAACCGCCTGCGCCTATGCGCAGGAGCGCTTCGCCTTCGGCCGGCCCATCGCCAGCCTGCAGGCCATCAAGCACATGCTGGCCGACATGTATGTGTCGGCCACGCTGGCCCGCAGCAACGCCCTGTATGGCGCCTGGGCGCTGAGCTGCGACGCGCCCGAACTGGCCGAGGCCGCCGCCACCGCCCGCGTCAGCGCCACGCAGGCCTACCAGCACTGCGCCCGCAACAACATCCAGGTGCACGGCGGCATGGGCTTCACCTGGGCCTTCGACTGCCACCTGCACTACCGCCGCGCCAACCTGCTGGCGCTGCAGCTGGGCAGCCTCAGTGAATGGGAAGACCGGCTGGTCGGCCACCTGGTGGCCAAGCGCAACGCGGCCTGAACGGCGGAACAAGGAACCCACGATGAACTTCGACGACACCCCCCAGGAAGCCGCGTTCCGCGCCGAGGCCCGTGCCTGGATCGACGCCAACGCGCCCAGGCACCTGCATGCGCAGCTCGCAGCCGCCGGCTACGGCCAGAGCCCATTGCCGGGTGGCGATGCCATCGCCGAGAGCAAGGCCTGGCAGGCCAAGAAACGCGACGCCGGCTGGGCCTGCCTGCAGTGGCCCAAGGAGTACGGCGGCCGCGGCGCCAGCCCGATCGAGCGGGTGATCTGGCAGCAGGAGGAAGGCGTCTACGGCAAGCTGGCCGGCATCTTCCTGATCGGCCAGGGCATGATCGCGCCCACGCTGATGGCCTTTGCCGAAGAGCGGCACAAGCAGCGCTTCCTGCCGCCGCTGGCCTCGGGCGAGGAAATCTGGTGCCAGCTGTTCAGCGAGCCGGTGGCGGGTTCCGACCTGGCAGGCCTGCGCA
>JAGOBT010000258.1 GCA_017999135.1 Burkholderiaceae bacterium | reverse complement strand
GGGGTTCGTCTTCGGCGATCAGGGCGGTGGGGGCGGGTGCGTTCATGCGGCGGGCCTTCAGCGGGACATCTGTTTCCACAGGCGCGGCTCGATCGAGGCCGCGGCCATGAAGCCGCCCATGGCCGCGCCCTGGATGCCCAGGCTGGTCACGTCCTGCCCGCCCAGAAACAGGCCCGGCACCGGCGTGCGCACGTGCAGCGCGGGGTCGAGCAGGCGCTCGGGCGTCATGCGCAGGCCGTACATGGCGCCGCGCGGGGCGTTGGCGTAGGCGGCGTGCGACAGGGGCGTGGCCAGCTCGTGGAACACGATGCGGTCGGCCAGCGCGGGGAACAGGCGTTTGAACTGTGCCAGCAGGCGCTCCTCGATCCACGACTTGGTGGCTTCGTAATCCTCGGGCCGCGCGCCAAGGTGCGAATCCTTCCAGCGCTCGAACACCTCCCAGCCGCAGGGCGCGAGCAGTTCGGCCGTGAAGCCGCCGCTGTGCGCCGGGTCGTTGACCGAGCCGAAGGAGACGAACACCGAGGGCGCGTCGGTGTCGGTGGGGTCGTTCCAGTCCAGCGCGTCGGGCCCGGCCGGGGTTTCGTAGATCCAGTGGTTGGCGCCGTTGATGCCCGCATCGCGGATGTCGCCCTCAAAACCCAGAAACAGCGCCACGTAGGTGCCGCTGGGCTTGAAGGTGGCGATTTCGGCCTGCCAGCCGGGTGCGGCCTCGCGCGGCAGGGCTCGGGCCGTGTTGGCCGCACCCATGGCCGAGACGATGGCCGGCGCGCGCTCGACCTCGCCCGACTGCAGCCGCACGCCGCAGGCGCGCCCGCGCTCCATTTCGATGCCGGCCACGGTGGCCGAGGTGCGCAGCTCGCCGCCGGCGGCCCGGACGGTGGCGCCCAGGCTTTCGGCAAAGCGCTGCGGCCCGCCCACCGGGTACCAGGCGCCGTGGGTGTAGCTGCCCAGCACGGCGGCGTGAAGCATCAGCGGCGCCTCGACCGGGGGCAGGCCGTAGTCGCCGCCGCGCGCGGCCAGCAGCTGGCGCAGGATGGGGTTCTTGATCTCGGCCACGGCCTGCGCCACGGTGGTTTTCGCGGCCTCACGCAGCGCACCGCCGCGCACCCAGCCCATCAGCGTGGCGGCCGGCCTGGGCAGGCCATGCAGGGGGTAGGCTTGCATGGCGGCGCGGGTGGCTTTGCGGAAATCCTGCGCGTAACGCTCCAGCGCGGCAGCTTCTTCCGGAAACAGCGCCTTCAGGCGCGTGATGTTGTCCGACTCCGGTGCGCCAAAGCTGAAGCTGAACTCGCCGCCCGGCTGTGACGGATCGTTCAGGCGCACGGTGTCGAAGTGCTTGGGCAGCGGGGCAAACTGCAGGCTGCCGTCGCCCAGCCAGCCCAGGAGCCGGCCAAAGCTGCCTGCCGCGCCGCTCTGCGGGCCGACACCGCCGATGTAGTGCAGCCCGGTGCCGAAGCGAAAGCCCTGCCGCTCGAAAGTCTGTGTCATGCCGCCCAGCACGAAATGCTGTTCCAGCACCAGCACACGCAGGTCGCAGCGGGCCAGCGCGGCGGCGGCGGTGAGCCCGCCGATGCCGGAGCCGATGACGATGGCATCCCAATCCATGATGAGCGTCCCTGTGGTGGTGTCTTAGGTGGCGGGGTTCGGTGCCGGAAGGTGGATGCGGATCACCGTGCCCTGTCCGGGCGCGGACTGCAGATCCACCTGGCCGCGGCCGTCGTAGGCGGTGGCCACGCGCTCGCGCACCTGCGCCAGGCCGAAGCGGCTGCCACCGGTGGTGGCCGGCGCAGCGGGGTCGAAGCCCGCGCCGGTGTCGGCCACTTCCAGCAGGAGGCCGGCGCCTTCAGCTTGCGCACGCACGGTGATGTGGCCACCGTCCACCTGGGGCTCCAGCCCGTGGCGGATGGCGTTTTCCACCAGCGGCTGCAGCAGCAGCGGCGGAACGGGCACGTCGCGCAGCGCGTCGGGCAGTTCCAGCGTGCTGCCCAGGCGCGGGCCCATGCGGATGGCCATCAGCGCCAGGTAGTCTTCCAGCCGCGCGAACTCGGCCGACAGCGGGTGGGCGGTGGCACGCGAGCCGCTGAGCGTGGCGCGCAGGTAGCGGTTCATGTGGTCCAGCATGATCTGGGCGCGGGGCGGGTCGATGCCGATCAGCGCGCGCAGGTTGGCCAGCGTGTTGAACAGCATGTGCGGCTCCAGCTGCGTCTCCAGCAGCTTCAAGCGCGCTTCGCTGGCCTGGCGGCCGGCCTCCACCATCTTGCGTTCCAGGTAGGCGCTCTTGCTGGCCGCATAGAAGTAGTAGCTGCCGACAACGCCGGCCAGCACGGTGATCAGGATCGAGTTGCGCAGTTCCACCGCACGGTCCACCGGCGGCGCGCCGGCGTACCAGCCAAACGTGCGGCAGCCGAGGTCGGCCAGCGCATTGCCCAGCAGATAGCCCACGGCGATGCCACCGGCCACCAGCAGCGGCCCGGCCACGCCCGAGGGCCAACCGGTTTCCGCCGCTGAGGGAAACAGGTGGCGGCCGAGGTCGATGATCGCCCAGGTGAACAGGCCGATGGCCAGCGAATAGGCCACCGGCGGCGCCCACGGCCGCTCAGGCATGAAGATGACCTGCAGCGTGGCCACCCCCAGGCAGAAGGCCATGACCTGCAGCAGATGCTGCAGCTTGGAGATCAGGTCGATTTTCACGGCGTGCCGCCAGGGCCCTGCTGGCGCTGCAGGCGCTCGCGCTCCTTTTGCACCAGGCGCTCGCGCAGGCCGCCGCCGGTACCCAGCATGAAGACCGAAATGCCGTGCAGCGTCAGGCCCAGGCCCCAGCCCAGCAACGGAAATACCGACCACGGGCGGCTGCCGAAGCCGTAGTGCGACATCCCGAAAAACACCAGATTGACCAGCACATAGACCGTGGCGTGTACGTACCAGCCGAGTTTGGCGCCGGCGCGTTTGCGTGCCAGCCGTTCGAGTTGTTCGGGGGAGAGGGGAGAGGTCATGGTGGGCTTCTTGGAAGGGTGCGGATGATTCTAGGCGGCCAGCAGGGCAACGAGGAGAAAGAGCGTGCTCAGCATGATCGTGGCCTTGCGGTCGGCCTTGTAATCGGTTGTGAGTCGTCAGGGCAGCAGATGCAGGCGGAAGAACGAGGCGATCTGGCGGTCGACCTCGGGCAGCTGGTTGCGGCTGAAGCCCGGCGGATCGCCAAGCAGCTGGCGTTCCACCTCGCCCAGCACGGCGGCTGGCGGCAGCGGCGACAAGAGGATGCTGTGGCCTCCATTCGGCAGATGGGCGATCCGCACGGCGTGCACGCGCGCAGCACGGCATCGCTGTGCCAGCGCGGCGTCAGCCAGATGTCGCGGCCCGCGGTCACCAACCCCAGTGGAATCGGCGGACGAGCCAGGGACGCCGGGTCGAAGTCGGCCGCGGCAGGCACGCCGGCCACCGCGGCGGCGATGCGCGGGTCATGGTGTTCGACCAGCGTTTCGTCGTCAAAGCGCTGGCGCAGCACGCCGATGGCCGCTGACTTCTTCATGCCATCGAAAAGGCCGCCGTTCAGCAAGGTGAACGTGCCGACGCAGGCATTGAAGTCCTCGGCGATGTGGGCCTCGCAGTGACGCAGAAAGCGCGCGGGCGACCAGCGGCCGCCGGCCAGGCTCAGCGCCGTGTGGCCGCCGGCGGACTGGCCCACGACCCCCACCTTGTTCAGGTCCAGCAGGGGCGCAAACCGAGCGTCCCGCGCCACCGCATCGATGGCGCGCGAGACCTCTGCGGGGCGCTGTTTCCAGCTGTCCGGGCCGGGTGCGGAGGTGTCCTTGTAGTTGTCGCCGCGGTGCTCGGGCAGGGCGAGCACGAATCCGGCGTCGACCAGGGCCTGCGCCAGGTCGGTGTGGACCCAGGGGGCGCCGCCGGAGCCGTGAGACAAGACGATCAGCCGCCGGTTGCCGGCGATGGCCCGGCCATTCCAGGCCACGGTGGGGTTGAACGGCCCGCGCGCCACGGGGGCGGCCGGGCTGTCGGACGCATAGAACACTGTCACCGGGCCGTCGCCCTTCAGGCCGGGCAATTCCGTCAGACCCATGCTGGCGTGGGCCACGGTGCTGCACAGTGCGAAGGCAGCAAGGAGGCGGACGAGGAACCGTCGGCGCATCATGAATTCCGGTTTACCACGGGTCGCGCTGGCTGGACAGGCGGGCGCGTTCCTGGTCGATCAACCGCTGCTGCAGCCCGCCGCCGCCCAGCGACAGCCAGACGCCGAGACCGTGCAGCAGCAGGCCCAGGCCCCAGCCCAACGCGGGGAAGATGGCCCAGTTGCGCCCGGTGCCGAAGGCAATCAGCATCAGCACGGTGTTGACGGCCAGGTAGACCATCGCGTGCACATACCAGCCCATCCGGGCACCGGCGCGCCGGCGAGCGGTGGCCTCCAGGGACGCATCGTCGCTGACAAGGACAGTGCGCGAGGGCAGGGCGGAAGCGTGAAGGTGTGACATGAGGAGGCTCCTTTCAAAGAATGGGGAAGGACGGGTGCGGTGGATCGATCAGGCTGGGTTGGCCAGGAGTTGGCGCTCCTGCGCCATGGCCAGGCGCCAAAGGCGGGCGGCACGGGCCGCGAACACGCCGCTGAAGGCGCCGTACAGCGCGCTGACCGGTAGCGCAAAACTCATGTCGTTCGTCTGCACAAGGTGCATCCCCAGCGCAACGCCGACCGCGTACTTGGTGAGGAAGATGCCCATCATCAGCGCCAGCGGCACGGCGCTGCCGGGCACGGTGAAGCGGCGGCTGGTCGCGTCATAAACCGTGCCGGCGGGTACGGGACGGTTGAACAGGAACAGGAGCACGGCAACCGCACCGGCCATCCAGGCGAACAGGGCGGTCGGCACAGCGGAGAAGGCGGACACCGTGCCGTAGAACGAGAAGGCGGCCATGCCGACTGCCAGCAGGGTGATGCGCGACAGCCCGAGCCGACGGGTGAGTAGCTGGTTGAGGCCGAGCCACAGCAGGGCGGCGAACAGGGCGAAGACCCACTTCGGGGTGTTGGCGAGGATCTGGAGCAACATGAGCATTCCTTTGAGGGGTTGACGGGGTGATTTAGGACAGGCGAGCGGGTGCTGGCGGATTCAGGTCAGACCCAGCCACTGGCCCCAGACCAGCTGGCCGAGGTAGCGCGAGGGCAGCAGGGTGAAGACGCCGGCGCCGATGCAGGCCTGGAAATACAGCCTCTGCATGGTCTTGCGGTGGCCAACGATGTTCTTTTTGGCCAGGAACCAGAAGGCACCGAACAGGCCAAAGAGAGTGACCGGCACCAGCAAGTGGATCGGGGTGTAGCCGGCGATGTTGGGCAGGCTGAAATCGCGGATGAACAGCGCCGAGATGGCGGTGGCCAGCATGAGGGTCACCCAGGCGTAGCCAAAGGCGCGGTGCAGGCGCGGGCGCTGGGCGGCGCCCTTGCGCGCCCACAGGGCGA
>JAGOBT010000257.1 GCA_017999135.1 Burkholderiaceae bacterium | reverse complement strand
TCAGATGTCGAACTTCACCCCCTGCGCCAGCGGCAGCGCGCGCGAGTAGTTCACCGTGTTGGTGGCGCGGCGCATGTAGTGCTTCCAGGCGTCACTGCCACTTTCACGGCCGCCGCCGGTCTCCTTCTCGCCACCGAAGGCGCCGCCGATCTCGGCACCGCTGGTGCCGATGTTGACATTGGCGATGCCGCAGTCGCTGCCCGACGCGGCCAGAAAGGCCTCGGCCTCGCGCAGGTCATTGGTGAAGATGGCCGACGACAGGCCCTGCGGCACGCCGTTCTGCAGCGCGATGGCCTCGTCGAAGGACGCGTACGTCAGCAGGTAGAGGATGGGTGCGAAGGTCTCGTGGCAGACCACCGCCGTCTGCGCCGGCATGCGCACCAGGGCGGGCGCGGCATACCAGGCATCGCTGAACGGACCATCCTTGCCGCCCACCGCCACGCGGGCGCCACCGGCCACCGTGCCGCCCTGGTCGCGCGCCTGGGCCAGCGCGGCCTGCATGGCGTTGTAGGCGGCTTCATCCACCAGCGGGCCGACCAGCACGCCGGGCGTGCGCGGGTCGCCCACCTGCAGGCTGGCGCGGGCACGCTCCAGGCGGGCAGCCAGTTCATCATGGATGCTGGCGTGGGCGATCACGCGCCGCGTGGTGGTGCAACGTTGGCCGGCCGTGCCGTAGGCGCCGAACAGGATGCCGCGCACCGCCAGGTCGAGGTCGGCCGTGGGCGCCACGATGATGGCGTTGTTGCCGCCCAGCTCCAGCAGGCAGCGGCCGAAGCGTGCCGCCACGCGCGGACCGACCGCGCGCCCCATGCGGGTGGAGCCGGTGGCCGACACCAGGGCCACACGCGCGTCGTCGACCAGCGCCTCGCCCACCGGCGCCAGGCCGTGGAGCACCTGGCTCAGGTGATCCGGCGCCTCGTTGCCCGCCGCGCGGAAGTCGCGCAGCGCGGCGTCGAACAACGCCTGCGTGGCGAGTGCCGTCAGCGGCGTCTTCTCGCTGGGCTTCCACACCACGCTGTCGCCGCACACCAGCGCCAGCGCTGCGTTCCAGGCCCACACCGCCACCGGGAAGTTGAAGGCGCTGATCACGCCCACCACGCCCAGCGGGTGCCACTGCTCCATCATGCGGTGGCCAGGGCGCTCGCTGGCGATGGTCAGGCCATGCAGCTGACGCGACAGGCCGACCGCGAAGTCGCAGATGTCGATCATCTCCTGCACTTCGCCCTCGCCCTCGCTGCTGACCTTGCCGGCCTCCAGCGTCACCAGCGCGGCCAGCGCGGCCTTGTGGGTGCGCAGCCGGGCGCCGAACAGGCGCACCAGCTCGCCGCGGCGCGGCGCCGGGGTGTTGCGCCAGGCCAGGTAGGCGGCGTGGGCGCGGCCGACCGCCGCCGTCACATCGGCCGGCGTGGCGGCATGCACCATGCCGGTGGTGCTGCCGTCGATCGGCGAGCGGGCGCGCAGCGTGCCGCCGGTGAAGGCGGCGTCGGGCACGCCGAGGGTGGTGAGGAGGTGGTGTGCGGAGTTCATGCCGGAATCATCCATCAAGCGTGCGGGTCAGCCGATCGATTCCACCTGGCGGCTCTGCTGGTACGCCTTGCCGAAGCGGTTGGCCAGGAAGTCGGGCAGCGCCACCTGCTCTTGCCGGATGAAGCCGCGCTGCGGCAGCTTGCCTTCACGGAACAGGTCGACCGCGGCACAGATGCCGGCGGCGGTGGTGATCTGGATGGCCGACAGCGGGTTCGTCTCCGACCGGTCGGCGAAGATCTTGCGGGCGAACACCTCCTGCAGCAGCTGGCCGCCGCGCAGGCCGCTGACGGTGACGAACACCAGCACCACGTCCTGCATGGTGCCGGGCACGCTCTTGCGCAGGATGTCCTTCAGCGTCTGCTGGTCGTCCTTGAGCTGCAGGTCTTCCAGCAGCAGCTTCATCAGCGCCTGGTGGCCGGGGTAGCGCACGCTCTTGTAGTCCAGCGTGCGCACGCGGCCGGCCAGCGTGGTGCACAGCGTGCCCAGGCCGCCGCTGGTGTTGAAGGCCTCGTACTCGGTGCCGTCCAGGCTGAAGTGCTCCAGGCCTTCGAGCGGCAGCACCTCGAGCGTCTGGCCGTCGCGGATGGCCTCGCAGGGGTGGCAGTACTCGTTGATCAGGCCGTCCACGCTCCAGGTCAGGTTGTACTTCAGCGCGTTGGTGGGAAAGGCCGGCAGCGCGCCGACGCGCATCTTCACGTCGTGCAGGGTGTCGAAGCCCTGGGCCAGGTGGTGGGCCACGATGCCGATGAAACCCGGCGCCAGGCCGCACTGCGGCATGAAGGCGGTGCGGGCACCGTCGGCCAGCTGCTGGATGGCGCGGGTGGCGGCCACGTCCTCGGTCAGGTCGAAGTAGTGGCAGCCGGCCTCGCGCGCCAGCGTGGCGGTGGCCACTGCCAGGTGGTAGGGCAGCGCGTTGACCACGGCGTCATGGCCACGCAGCGCGGCCAGCAGCGCGGGCTGGTCGTCGGTGTCGATCTGGCGGGTGGTGGTGTGCGGCCCCGCCGCGCGCGCCAGCGCCTGCGGGTTCCTGTCGATCAAGGTGACCTGGTCGTCGCCGGTGGCGGCCAGCAGGCGGGCGATGGTCTGGCCGATGTGGCCGGCGCCGAGCAGGGCGATGTGCATGGGGGGCTCCGTGGGCAGGTGGTGGCAATGCCAGCAGTCTGCGCAGGATGCGTGACGAAGAAAAGCGCGGTTCCGACGATGCGACGGCTGATTTCGCCATGATGGCAACCGACTTCGCCACAATGCACAGATGGCCACCGACGACCTCGACCAACAGCTGATCAGCCTGCTGCAGGCCAATGCCCGCACGCCCACGGCCGACCTGGCGCGCAAGCTGGCGGTGGCGCGCACCACCGTGGTGGCGCGTCTGGCCCGGCTGGAGCGTGACGGCGTGATCGTGGGCTACACCGCGCGCCTGGGCCAGCACACCGACCGACCACCAGTGCGCGCCCATGTGGGCATCACCGTGCAGCCGCGCAGCGGCCCGGCGGTGGTGGCGGCGCTGCAGAAGCTGACCGAGCTGGTGCAGCTCAGCAGCGTCAGCGGCGAGTTCGACTACATCGCCGTGCTGCAGGCGCCCAGCACCCAGCGGCTGGACGCACTGCTCGATGCCATCGGCCAGGTGGACGGCGTGCTCAAGACCACCACATCGGTGGTGCTGGCGGTGCGCATCGACCGAGAGGCGTGACAGCTGGCGCTGCGGCGCCGGGCTCAGAGCCTGGCGGCTTGTATCGCCGCCAGTCCTTCGGCAGCCACTCGCCGCCTTCCGGCGGCTCGGCGCGGCCTCAGTCCACCCAGGTGATGCGCGGCACAGGGTCCGGCGTGCGCGTGGTCTGCAGATGGGCCACCAGGGCGTCCACGTCCTGCATGCCGCCCAGGCGGTCGCGGCCGGCGCGCAGCTGGATGTAGCCGTCGCCGCCGTCGGCCATGAAGCTGTTGACCGTGACCCGCAGCGCCTGCTTGGGGCCCACCGGCTGGCCGTGGAGCGTGAGGCCCTGCACCCGCTGGCCAGGCGGGGCGCTGGCCAGCCAGCGGTAGGCCAGCCCGGCCGACGGCGACAGGAACGACGGGCTGGCGCGGCCGGCGGGCTGCTGCTGCTCCAGCAGCGCCTTGAGCTCCACGCCGGTCAGGGTCATCACCACCAGGCTGTTGCCGAAGGGCTGCATCGAGAAGGCGTCGCCATAGGTGACGGTGCACGGCGGCGTGCCGCTGCAGGGCAGGTCGGCGCGCAGACCGCCAGGGTTCATCAGCGCCAGCTGGGCGCCGCCCTGGTCTGGCGCGCGGGTGGCGGCCAGCTGGGCGTCGGCCACCAGGCGGCCGGCGGCACTGTCGGTGCGGCCGCGGCGGTCGAAGCTGCCGCCGATGCGGCCCACCGGCCGCTGCGCCCGTGGCGCGGCGGCCTGGGCATACGCCGCCACGGTCTGCTGCACGGCGGCCACCGGCCGCGCCTGGCGCAGCGCGTCGGCCCAGGGCGCCGGCTCGGCCGCCAGCAGGCGCTGGCGCGCAGCGGCGTCGGTGCGGTCGTTGAACACCGGCAGGTTGCGGCTGCGGGTGGCGGCGCGGTCCACCTCGCCGGTGCGGGCGTCGATCACCAGGTCGGCCACCGACACGGCACGCCCGAAGCTCAGCGCCTGCATCACCGGCCGGCCGTCGATCAGGCAGTTGTAGCCCTGGTGGGTGTGGGCGGTCAGGATCAGGTCGACCTGCTGGCTGATGCGCTCGGCCATGCGCCGCATGTCGCCGCGCCAGCCGGGGCAGGCGGGGTCGTTCCAGTCGGCGGCCTGGCCGGCGGCGCCGGTCTCGCCGCCCTCGTGCACCAGCACCACCAGGGCCTTCACGCCCTGGGCGTCCAGTGCGGCGGCGGCGCGGTTGATGGCGTCGGCCTCGTCGGTGAAACGCAGCCCGGCCACGCCCGAAGGCACCACGATGGACGGCGTGCTGCGCGTGACGGCACCGATGAAGCCCACCCGCACGCCCCCCACCGCCACCACCCAGGTGGGCGGCAGCAGCGGCTGGCCGCCGGCCAGCACATTGGCGGCCAGCACCGGGAAGCGGGCGCCCGGGTAGCCGGGCTTGACGGCGCATGACACCGTGGGTGACTCGGCCGCATTCGGCGCACAGCCGCCGCGCAGCACGCGCAGCAGCTCGGTGGTGCCGGCGTCGAACTCATGGTTGCCGACCACCGCCACGTCCACGCCCATCTGGTTGAGCACCTCCACCGTGCTCTCGTGGCGGAACAGGGCCGACACCAGCGGCGTGGCACCGATCATGTCGCCGGTGCTGGCCAGCACGCTGTGGGGCGCGCCCTGGCGCAGCGCCTGCACCAGGCCGGCCAGGGCCGCGGCGCCGCCGGCCGCCACCCGCTGCGCCGCCGCGGGCTGGGTCGGGTCGGGCAGGGTGATGCCGAGGCTGCCGGGCTCCAGGTGGCCGTGGAAGTCGTTGAAGGCGATCACCCGCAACGGCACCGGGGTGGCAGGGGCGGCAGCCGGGGGCACGGCGGTGACAGCGGTGATGGGGGTGACAGCGGTGACAGCGGGCGGGGCCGGCGGCGGTGTGCCGCAGGCCGCCAGCGCGGCCAGGGCCACGGCAGACCAGGCGCGCCGCATCGGCAGGAAGTGGGCGGTCATGGGCGTGTGGGCAAGTGGAGGTCTTGGCAAGTGGTTGTCATGGCCAGCAGCTGGGTGGAAGGTGGGCACGCAGAGGTGGGGGCGCAGCAGCCTGGTCAGGGCCGCTGCACGGCCGCCAGGCCTTCGGCGGCGGCCCAGGCTTGCAACCGGGCCTGCGCCGCCGCCCGCTGCGGCGCGGGCAGGAACGACGCTGCCGCGGCGTCCAGCCCCATGTGCAGCAGCGCGTCCCAACCGAAGCCGGCCTGCACCAGGCTGGCGGCCTCGCTGCTGTGGTCGACGCGGGACATCAGCCGGTTGTCGGTGTGGAACGACAGGCTGA
>JAGOBT010000256.1 GCA_017999135.1 Burkholderiaceae bacterium | reverse complement strand
CCGTGCACCTGCGCGATCCATCCATGCCGACAGGCGCCCTGCCAACCCTGCACACTGCGCGCCGCCGCTGGCTGCGCGGCGGCGCGGCGCTGGGCCTGGCGGCGCTGGGCGGTGCCGGCTGCAGCACGGTGGCGCCAACGCTGCGCATCGGCGCGCACCCCTGGCTGGGCTACGAGCTGATGTTCCTGGCCCATGCCCACGGCCTGCTTTAGCCCGGCCAGCTGCGCCTGGTCGAGGTGCCCAGCGCCACGGCCAGCCTGCGTGCGCTGGCCGCCGGCACGCTGGACGGCGCCGGGCTCACGCTCGACGAGGTGCTCACGGCCCGGGCGCGCGGCCTGATGCTGCGCGTGGTGGCGGTGTTCGACGTGTCCCACGGCGCCGACGTGCTGCTGGGCAGCCCCGACATCACCAGCCTGTCCGCGCTGCGCGGCCGCCGCGTGGGTGTCGAGCACAGCGCCACGGGTGCGCTGGTGCTCGACGCCGCCCTCCACGCCGGCGGGCTGGCCGCGGCCGACGTGCGCATGGTGCCGCTCTCCTTCGACGAGCACGCCGCCGCGCTGCGGGCTGGCGAGGTGGATGCGGTGGTCACCTTCGATCCGGTGCGCTCGCAGTTGCTGGCCGATGGCGCGCAGCAGCTGTTCTCCAGCGCCCAGGTGCCCGGGCTCATCGTCGACGTGCTGGCCGTGCGTGCCGAGGCCGTGCACAGCCAGGGCACGCACCTGCGCACGCTGGTGGCCGGCGTACTGCAGGCCCGCAGCCTGTGGCAGCAGGACAGCGCCGGCAGTGCCGCCCGCATGGCGCCGCGCCTGCAGCTGTCGCCGGCGGCGGTGGTGCAGGCCTTCAGCCTGGTGCAGTTGCCGGACCTGGCGGCCAACCACCGCTGGCTGGGCGGCCCCAGGCCCGCGCTGATGGCGGCCGCCGAGCGGCTGCAGGCCGTGATGCGCCGCGCCGCGCTGCTGCCACCCACCGCGCAGCCGCTGGCCGGCCCGCATGCCGACGCCGCACTGGCCGATGCGCGCTTTCTGCCCGCGCTCTGACCGCCCTCCACGATGAAGCAGCCCCGTCGCCTCTCCATCCGCAGCCTGCTGATGCTGCCCGTGGTGTTGACCGCGGCCTGCCTGGTGCTGGTGTCGCTGGTCGTTGGCGTGCGCAGCGACACCGCGCGGGCCTGGGCCGCGGCCGAGCAGCACGCCCGCGCCGAACTGGCGCGCCTGGTGGTGGTGGCCGAGCGCGAGGCCACCACCCACCCCGACCTGCTGAACGAACTGGTGGCGTTGACCACCACCGACCCCCGCGTGGTGCATGCGCTGCTGCTGGCGCCGGACGACATGGTGATGAGCAGCAGCCGCCAGTCCGAGCATGGCCAGCCCCTGCGCAGCGTGGCGGGCGTGCTGCCAGCGTGGACCGACGGCCTGCGGGCCAGCGGCCAGGCGCGCCTGCTGGTCGACCAGGATCAGCAGCGGCTGGTGCTCAGCCAGGCCTTTGCCTGGCCCCCCGCCGCGGGCGAGCTGCGTGGCCTGAAGCAGGGCGCGGTGCTGCTGCACCTGGACCTGGCCCCCACGCTGACCGCGCTGCGATCAGCCAGCCTGCAGCAGCGCGCCTGGCTGCTGGTGTGGCTGGCGCTGGGCGCGCTGCTGCTGCTGCTGGTCGGCCTGGAGCGCATTGCCGTGCGGCCGCTGCAGCAGCTGCGTGATGCGGCGCGGGCCCTGGGCGATGGCGACCTGTCGCGCCAGGTGCCGCCCACCCGCGCGGCCGAGCTGCAGGCCGTGGGCGAAGCCTTCAACCACATGGCCCACAGCCTGCACAGCAGCCTGGGCCGGCTGGCCGCCAGCGAACAGCGCCAGCGCGAGCTGTTCGCGGCGGCGCCTGATGCCATGCTCACCGTCACGCCCGACGGCATGATCGACAGCTTCAATGGCGCGGCCGAGGCGTTGTTCGGGCATGCGGCGCCGCAGATCATCGGCCAGCCCCTGGCGCGCCTGCTGCCGCCCGAGAGCCTGGCCACCCATCCGCAGCACCTGGCCCGCTTCGCCGCGCATGGCGACGGCGCACGGCGCATGTCGCCCGGCCGGGTGGTCGAGGGCCTGCACCGCGACGGCCACCGCCTGCAGCTGGAAGTGGGCATCGCCCGCGTGGCCCTGGGCGACACCTGGCGCTTCACCGCGGTGGCGCGCGATGTGTCGGCCCGCCTGGCGCTGGAGGCCGAGCTGGCCCGCCACCGCCACCACCTGGAGGCCACCGTGGCCGAGCGCACCGCCGAGCTGGCCCGCTCCCGTGACGAGGCCCGGGCCGCCACCCGTGCCAAGAGCGAGTTCTTGGCCAACATGAGCCACGAGATCCGCACGCCGATGAACGCCATCATCGGCCTGGCCCACCTGATGCGGCGCGACGCCAGCAGCCCGCAGCGCGCCTACCTCGCCAAGCTCGACGGCGCGGCCCACCACCTGCTTGGCGTGCTGAATGACATCCTCGATTTCTCCAAGATCGAGGCCGGCAAGCTCAGCCTGTCGACGCAGGATTTCGAGCTGGACCAGCTGGTCGACGACGTGTGCCACCTGGTGGCCGCCCGCGCGGCCGAGAAGGGCCTGGAGGTGGTGCACCGCATCGACCCCGGCCTGCCGCTCTGGCGCCACGGCGACGACATGCGCCTGCGCCAGGTGCTGATCAACCTGGTGGGCAATGCGGTGAAGTTCACCCCCGCCGGGCACATCAGCGTGCGTGTCAGCGCCGGCACGGGTGGCGCGGTGCAGTTTGCCGTGGCCGACACCGGCATCGGCATCGGCGATGCCGAGCGCGCGCGCCTCTTCCAGCCCTTCGAGCAGGCCGACAGCTCGGCCAGCCGGCGCTATGGCGGCACCGGGCTGGGCCTGGCCATCAGCCGGGCGCTGGTGGCCGCGATGGGTGGCACGCTGACGCTGGACCCGGCACCCGACGGTGCGGCCGGCGGCGGCAGCTGCTTCCGCTTCAGCCTGCCGCTGATGCCGGCGCTGGGCCCGGCGCCGGCCCGCGCACCGCTGCCACCGGCTGCCGGCCAGCGCGCCCTGGTGATCGATGACCTGGCCGAAACCCGCGACGTGCTGGTCGAACAGCTGCAGGCACTGGGCCTGCAGGCCGATGCCGTGCCCGATACCGCCACCGCCCTGGCGCGGGTGACCGAGGCCGACGCTGCCGGCCAGCCCTACAGCCTGTGCCTGGTGGACTGGCAGCTGCCCGGTGAGGACGGCCTGACGCTGATGCAGCAGCTGCGCGCGCTGCCGTTGGCGCGTCACCCGGCCTGTCTGCTGGCCACCGCCTTCGGCGCGCAGCTGCCGGCGCCGCTGCCCGCCGGCCAGGGCACGCTGCGCGTGCTGGACAAGCCCATCGCGCTGCAGGCGCTGCAGCGTGCGCTGGCCGATGTGCTGGGCCTGGGTGCCCCGCCCGGCCTGCCGGTGCCGTCTCCGCAGCCGCTGGACCAGCAGCTGCGCCAGCGCCACAGCCAGCACCCCACCGGCCGCCTGCTGCTGGTGGAAGACAACCCGCTGAACCAGGAAGTGGCGCTGCAGCTGCTGGAAGACGCCGGCCTGCAGGCCGACCTGGCCAACGACGGCGTGGAGGCGGTGGCCCGCGTCACTGCGTGCGCCTACGACCTGGTGCTGATGGACGTGCAGATGCCCCGGCTCGACGGCCTGGAGGCCACCCGCGCCATCCGCGCCCTGCCCGGCCGCGCCGGCCTGCCCATCCTGGCCATGACCGCCGGCGCCCAGGCCGAAGACCGGGCCGACTGCCTGGCTGCCGGCATGAACGACGTGATCACCAAGCCGGTCGATCCCGACGACCTGTACGCCGCCTTGCTGCGCTGGCTGCCGGCCGGGGCCGGCCTGCCGCCACCTGCGGCGCCTGCCCCTGCCGCCTTGCCCTGGCCGCAGGTGCCGGGGCTGGACGCCGGCGCCGGCCTGCGCCTGGTGGGTGGCAAGCCGGCGGTCTACCGCCGCGTGCTGCAGCGGTTTGTCGAGCACCATGGCGGCGACGCCGCCACGCTGCGCCAGGCCGCGCTGCAAGGCGCCACCGACGACATCCGGCGCCTGTGCCACGTGCTCAAGAGCGTGACCGGCGCGCTGGGTGCCCAGGCCCTGGCCGAACGCGCGGCACGGGTGGAAGCCGGCCTGGCCGGCCAGCCCGGCACCGACCTGGCCGCCGAGCCGCTGGACCCGGGCGCGGTGCAGGCGCTGGCCAACCAGCTGCAGGCGCTGGTGGACGCACTGGCCCAGGCCCTGGCCGAGCCGGCGGCAGGCTGAAGGGGCAGGACAGGCAGCAGGGGCAGCAGGGGCCGCCCCGCGGGCGGCGTCACAGCGTGTCGATCACCACCGGCCCGTGCGGGGGTGCAGTGTCGGCCAGCGTGACGGCCGCCAGCACCGCAGCGCGCGCAGCCTCGGCATCGGCCAGGGTGGCGGCATGCACCCGCAGCAGCGCATCGCCAGCCTGCAGCGCCGTGCCCAGCGGCTGCACCTGGCTGAAGCCGACGCGCGGGTCGACCGCGTCGCTGGCCACGCGCCGGCCGCCGCCCAGTGCCACCACCGCCAGGCCGAGCGCGCGGGTGTCGGTGGCGGCCAGCACGCCGGGCCGCGGCGCTGGCACGTCCAGCTGCACCGGCGCGGTGGGCAGGCCGGGCGCGGCCAGCACGTCGGTGGGGCCGCCCAGGCCGGCCACCATGCGGGCGAAGTGCTCGGCCGCGCGGCCGCTGTGCAGCGCGGCGGCGGCGCGGGTGGCGCCGTCGGCCACGCTGGCGGCCAGGCCAGCGCCGTGCAGCATCTGCGCGGCCAGCGCCAGGGTCAGCGCCAGCAGCCGCGGTTCTTGCGCGGCGCCGGTCAGGAAGTGGATGCTTTCCTGCACCTCCAGTGCGTTGCCGGCGGTGGTGCCCAGCACCTGGTCCATGTCGGTGATCAGCGCCCGGCAGGGCAGGCCGGCGCCGGCGGCCACGTCCACCAGGCTGGCCGCCAGCGTGCGGGCGCTGGCCAGGTCGGTCATGAAGGCGCCGTTGCCCAGCTTCACGTCCATCACCAGGCTGCCCAGCCCGGCCGCCAGCTTCTTGCTGAGGATGCTGGCGGTGATCAGCGGCACCGATTCGACCGTGGCCGTCACGTCGCGGATGGCGTAGAGCCGCCGGTCGGCCGGCGCGATGTCGCCGCTGGGGCCGATGATGGCGCAGCCGGCGCCGCGCAGCACCGCCAGCAGGCGGGCGCGGTCGGGCTGCGTCTGGTAGCCGGGCAGGGCAGCCAGCTTGTCGAGCGTGCCGCCGGTGTGGCCCAGGCCGCGGCCGCTGACCATCGGCACCACGCCGCCGCAGGCCGCCACGATGGGTGCCAGCACCAGGCTGACCTTGTCGCCCACGCCGCCGGTGGAATGCTTGTCCACCACCGGGCCGGCCAGGCCGGCATCGCCCCATTGCAGCACCGTGCCGCTGTGCGTCATCGCCCGGGTCAGCGCCACGCATTCGGTGCGGCCCATGCCGTTGAGCACGATGGCCATGGCC
>JAGOBT010000255.1 GCA_017999135.1 Burkholderiaceae bacterium | reverse complement strand
GAGGGCAGCATCATCATCGTCTCGTCGATCGGCGGGCTGCGCGGGTCCACCGTGATCGGCGCCTACTGCATCAGCAAGGCCGCCGACATGCAGCTGGCGCGCAACCTGGCCTGCGAGCTGGGCCCGGACAACATCCGCGTCAACTGCATCGCCCCGGGCCTGATCAAGACCGATTTCGCCAAGGCCCTGTGGGACAACCCCGAGCAGCTGGCCGCCCGCAACGCCGAGACCCCGCTGCGCCGCATCGGCGACCCGGACGAAATCGCCGGCGCGGCGGTGTACCTGGCCGCACCGGCCAGCCGGTTCATGACGGGCCAATCGCTGGTGATCGACGGTGGCGTGACCATCTAGGTACGATGCCGGCACGATGGCCGGCAGCACCCTCACCTGGATCGACGACCACACCCCGCTGCCGCCCACGCAGCGGGCGCTGGGCGCCGGCAGCGAAGCGCCAGGCCTGCTGGCGGCTGGCGGCAGCGTCACGCCGCAGCGGCTGGAAGAAGCCTACCGGCGCGGCATCTTCCCGTGGTTCAGCCCGGGCGACCCGCCGCTGTGGTGGGCACCCGACCCGCGCATGGTGCTGCCGGTGGCCGAGTTCAAGCTGTCGCATTCGCTGCGCAAGACGCTGCGGCGCTTCATCCGCACGCCCGGCTGCGAGGTGCGCATCGACAGCGCCTTCCGCCAGGTGATGCAGGCCTGCGCCAGCACCCCGCGTGACGGGCAGGACGGCACCTGGATCGTCGACGACATCCTCGACGCCTACACCGCCTGGCACCACCTGGGCCGCGCCCACAGCGTCGAAACCTGGATCGACGGCCAGCTGGTGGGCGGGCTGTACGGCGTGGGCATCGGTCGCATGGTCTTCGGTGAATCGATGTTCGCCCACCGCACCGACGCCAGCAAGATCGCCCTGTGCGCGCTGGTGGCCTTCTGTCGTGCGCATGGCATCACGTTGATCGACTGCCAGCAGCACACCCGGCACCTGGCCAGCTTCGGCGCACGCCAGATCCCCAGAACCGGCTTCGAGGCGCATTTGTCCCGCACGCTGGGGGGCACGCCGCCCGGGGCCTGGACCTATCATCCGGCGCTGTGGGCGCAGCTGGATCTGGGCCCGCCGTCTGCCGCAGACGCCCCGCCGCCAGACGCCCCCATCACCCCGCCCAAGCCGCCCGCGTGACCCATCCCAAGGAGCTTCCGCTGTCGTCGTTGCAGTTCTATGCGACGGCGCCGTATCCGTGCAGCTACCTGCCGGACCGGATGGCGCGCTCGCAGGTGGCCACGCCCAGCCACTTGATCCATGCCGACGCCTATTCCGGCCTGGTGGCCAACGGCTTCCGGCGCAGCGGCATGTTCACCTACCGGCCCTACTGCGACAGCTGCCGCGCCTGCGTGCCGCTGCGGGTGCCGGTGGCCACGTTCCAGCCCACCCGCAGTCAGCGGCGCGCCGTCAAGGCCCATGGCCACCTGAAGACACGGGTGCTGCGTCTGTGCTTCGTGCCCGAGCACTACCAGCTCTACCTGCGCTACCAGTCGGGGCGGCATGCCGGCGGCGGCATGGACCACGACAGCATCGACCAGTACACCCAGTTTCTGCTGCAGAGCAGGGTCAATTCGCGGCTGGTCGAGTTCCGCGACCCGGCACCCGAGGGCAGCACCACGCCCGGCACGCTGCGCATGGTGTCCATCGTCGACGTGCTGAACGACGGCATCTCCGCTGTCTACACCTTCTACGACCCCGATCTCAAGGGCAGCCTGGGCACCTACGGCGTGATGTGGCAGATCGACCAAGTCCGCCTGCTGAAGCTGCCGCACCTGTACCTGGGCTACTGGATCGCCGAGAGCGACAAGATGGCCTACAAGGCCGGCTTCGGGCCGCACCAGTTGCTGACCGAGCGGGGCTGGGAGTGGGCTGAGCCGCAGCCCCCCAGTCAGACCCCGGACTGACCCCAGCCATGCCGTGCGGGGGACAGCCCCGCCAACCCTGCCCGCCTACAATCCGGCGATGGCACTTTCCCCTGTCCCCGAACTCGTGGCCGAGCTGGCCGCCGGCCGCATGGTCATCCTCGTCGACGAGGAAGACCGCGAGAACGAAGGCGATCTGGTGCTCGCCGCCGACCATGTGTCGGCCGAGACCATCAACTTCATGGCCAAGCATGGCCGCGGCCTGATCTGCCTGACGCTGACCAAGGACCGCTGCGAACGCCTGCAGCTGCCGCCGATGGCTTCACGCAACGGCACGGTGCACGGCACCGCCTTCACCGTGTCGATCGAGGCGGCCACCGGCGTCACCACCGGCATCAGCGCAGCAGACCGTGCCCGCACAGTGCAGGCCGCCGTGGCCAAGGACGCCCAGCCCACTGACTTGGTGCAACCCGGCCACATCTTTCCGCTGCAGGCGCAGGATGGCGGCGTGCTGATGCGCGCCGGCCACACCGAGGCCGGCTGTGATCTCGCCGCCATGGCCGGCTGCACGCCCGCCGCGGTGATCTGCGAGATCATGAACGACGACGGCACCATGGCCCGGTTGCCCGAGCTGCAGGTGTTCGCGCAGCAGCACGGTCTGAAGATTGGCACCATCGCCGACCTGATCGCCTACCGCTCGCACAACGAGACGCTGATCGAGAACCTGGGCGAGCGCGGCCTGATGACCGCCCAGGGCAACTTCATCTGCCAGGCCTTCCGCGACCATTCCGGCGGCCTGCACATCGCCCTGCGCAAGGGCACCTGGCAGCCCGACGACGAAGTGCTGGTGCGGGTGCATGAGCCCTTCACCGCGATGGACCTGCTGGACGTGGGCCGCAGCGCCCACAGCTGGCCGCTGCCCACCGCGTTGACGGCCATCCAGGCCGCGCCGGCTGGCGTGGCGGTGCTGCTGAACTGCGGCACCGACATCGCCACGCTGATGCCCCAGGTGCTGCCGCAGCAGGCCAGCCGCCCGCCGCGGCCGATGCAGATGGACCTGCGCACCTATGGCGTGGGGGCGCAGATCCTGCGCCAGCTGGGGGTGCGCAAGATGAAGCTGCTGGGCAGCCCGCGCCGCATGCCCAGCATGGCCGGCTACGGGCTGGAAGTCACCAGCTTCCAGGCCGCCGACCGCTGACCTTCCATCTGAAAGCTTCCATGCAACACGCCAACCAAGGCGAATCCGTCAACCTGGACGGCAGTGGCCTGTCCATCGGCATCGTGCAGGCCCGCTTCAATGCCGACATCACCGGTGCGCTGGCCGCTGCCTGCCTGGCCGAACTGGCTGCGCTGGGCGTCGATGCCGGCGACATCCGCCACATCACCGTGCCCGGGGCGCTGGAAGTGCCCGTGGCCCTGCAGTCGCTGGCCGACCGGGAAGAGTTCGACGCCCTGATCGCGCTGGGCTGCATCATCCGCGGCGAGACCTACCACTTCGAGCTGGTGGCCAACGAGAGTGGCGCCGGCGTCAGCCGGGTGTCTCTGGACACCAGCACGCCGGTGGCCAACGCCATCCTCACGGTCGAGAACGAGGCGCAAGCCTGGGCCCGGGCTGCCGACAAGGGCCGCGATGCAGCCCGCGTGGCGGTGGAGATGGCCAACCTGCTGAACAGCCTGCTCTGATGACCGACACGACACCGCCGCAGCCGGCGTCATCGCCGGCCAAGAAGGCTGCCCGCAAGCCGCAAGGCACGTCCACCCGCCGCCGTTCGCGTGAGCTGGCGCTGCAGGGCCTGTACCAGTGGCTGATCAGCGGTGCCGACGGTGCCGAGATCGAGGCCCACCTGGCCGAGCACGACGGCTTCGACAAGTTCGACCGCCCGCACTTCGACGCCCTGCTGCATGGCGGCATCGCCGAGGCGGCCGCGCTGGACGCGGCCCTGGCCCGGCATGTCGACCGCCGCACGAAAGACCTGTCGCCGGTGGAGCATGCGGTGCTGATGATCGGCGCCTACGAGCTGACGCACTGCATCGACATCCCCTACCGCGTGGTGATCAACGAGGCGGTGGAACTGGCCAAGGCCTTCGGCGGCACCGACGGCCACAAGTACGTCAACGGCGTGCTCGACAAGTGCGCGGGCGACCTGCGCCCGGTGGAAGTGGCCGCGCGCCAGGCGGCGCGGCGGGGGGCATGAAGCTCGCTGGAAGGCTCGGGCACATCGAGCCGTTCTACGTGATGGAATGCGCCAAGGCGGCGCAGCGCATCGCCGCCAGCCCGGCCTGCGACCCGGCGCGCGGTGGCGAGCGGATGATCTTCCTGAACATCGGCGAGCCCGACTTCACCGCGCCACCGCTGGTGCAGGAAGCGGCCGAACGCGCCATCCGCGACGGCCGCAGCCAGTACACCGACGCGCTGGGCCTGCCCGCGCTGCGCGAGGCCATCAGCGGCTGGTATGCGCAGCGCTTCGGCCTGCAGATCGGTGCCGACCGCATCATGGTGACGGCCGGCGCTTCAGCCGCGTTGCAACTGGCCTGCCTGGCGTTGTTCGAGGCCGGCGACGAGGTGCTGATGCCCGACCCCAGCTACCCCTGCAACCGGCACTTCGTGGCGGCGGCCGATGCGCTGGCGCGCCTGCTGCCCACCACCGCGGCGCAGCGCTTCCAGCTGGATGCAGCGGCCGTCGCTCAGGCCTGGACGCCGGCCACCCGCGGTGTGCTGCTGGCCAGCCCGTCCAACCCCACCGGCACCTCCATCCACCCCGATGAACTGCGGCGCATCGACACGGTGGTGCGCGGCCAGGGCGGCGTGACCATCGTCGACGAGATCTACCTGGGCCTGAGCTACGACGACACCTTCGGCCACAGTGCGCTGCAGCTGGGCGAGCACATCGTCAGCGTCAACAGCTTCAGCAAATACTTCAACATGACCGGCTGGCGCCTGGGCTGGCTGGTGCTGCCGCCGGCCATGGTGGCACCGATGGAACGGCTGGCGCAGAACCTGTTCATCTGCGCCAGCACCATCGCCCAGCATGCGGCGCTGGCCTGCTTCGAGGCCGAGTCGATCGCCACCTACGAACGCCGCCGCGCCGAGTTCCGCGCCCGGCGCGACACCGTGGTGCCGGCGCTCAACGCCCTGGGCCTGCGCGTGCCGGTGGAGCCCGACGGCGCGTTCTACGCCTACATCGACTGCAGCGCCCACCATGCCGACAGTTGGGATTTCGCCTTCCAGCTGATGGACAGTGCCCATGTGGCGCTGACGCCGGGCCGCGACTTCGGCCGCGCCGACCCGCAGCGCTGGCTGCGGCTGTCGTTCGCCAGCAGCCAGGCCAGGCTGGACGAGGCGCTGCACCGCCTGCAGCGCGTGCTGGCGTGACGACGCCGGCCTTCCAGCACACGCTGCGGGTGTACTGGGAAGACACCGACGCCGGGGGCGTGGTGTTCTATGCGAACTACCTGAAGTTCTTCGAGCGCGCCCGCACCGAATGGCTGCGCGCGCTGGGCGTGGGCCAGCAGGCGCTGCGCGAAGCCACCGGCGCCATCTTCATCGTCAGTGACACGGCGCTGCGCTACCTGGCGCCGGCCCGGCTGGACGACCTGCTGACGGTGACGGTGCA
>JAGOBT010000254.1 GCA_017999135.1 Burkholderiaceae bacterium | reverse complement strand
GGCTTCACCAGCGACAGCGCGACGCCGAAGCGCTTGCGCACCGACGCTTCGATGCCGGCGGCGTCCAGGCCCACCATGGCGATGAGCTTGGCGGGGTCGCCATGCTCGATGAATTCATCGGGCAGGCCCAGGTGCAGCAGCGGCACGCTGACGCCGGCCGCGGCCAGGCATTCACCCACCGCGCTGCCGGCGCCACCGGGCAGGCAGCCCTCTTCCACCGTGACCAGCGCGTCGTGGGTGCGCGCCAGTTCCAGCACCAGCGCCTCATCGATGGGCTTGGCGAAGCGCATGTTGGCCACGCTGGCGTCCAGCTTGTCGGCCGCGGCCAGCGCCGCATGCAGCACGGTGCCGAAGGCCAGGATGGCCACCCGCTTGCCCAGCACCGGCTGCGCACCGGCACTGCGTCGCAGTTCGCCCTGGCCCCAGGGCAGGGTGTCGAGGTTGGCCTCGGGCCGCTTGCCGATGCCGGCGCCACGCGGGTAGCGCACGGCCACCGGGTGGTTGCGGGCAAAGGCGGTGGACAGCGCCTTGCGGCATTCGTCCTCGTCGGACGGCGTGAGCATGGCCATGTTGGGCACGCAGCGCACATAGGCGATGTCATAGGCGCCGCAGTGGGTGGCGCCGTCGGCGCCAACGATGCCGGCCCGGTCCAGCGCAAACACCACCGGCAGGTTCTGCAGTGCCACGTCGTGGATCAGCTGGTCGTAGCCGCGTTGCAGGAAGGTGCTGTAGATCGCCAGCACCGGCTTCAGCCCTTCGCAGGCCAAGCCGCCGGCGAAGGTGACGGCGTGCTGCTCGGCGATGCCCACGTCGTGGTAGCGCTTGGGAAAGCGCTGCTCGAATTCGACCATGCCCGAGCCTTCGCGCATGGCCGGGGTGATGGCCACCAGCCGCTCGTCGGCCGCGGCCATGTCGCACAGCCACTGGCCGAACACCTGGGTGAAGGTGAGCTTGGGCGCGGTGGCGGGCGGGGTCAGGCCCACGCTGGGGTCGAACTTGCCGGGGCCGTGGTAGTTGATCGGGTCGTTCTCGGCCAGTTTGTAGCCGTAGCCCTTCTTGGTGACCACATGCAGGAACTGCGGGCCCTTCTTGTCGCGCAGGTTCTCCAGCGTGGGGATCAGCGCGTCCAGGTCATGGCCGTCGATCGGACCCACATAGGTGAAGCCCAGTTCCTCGAAGATGGTGCCGGGCACGACCATGCCCTTGGTGTGCTCCTCGAACCGGCGGGCGAATTCATAGAGCGGGGTGTTCTTCAGCACGCTCTTGGCGCCTTCACGGGCGGCACTGTAGAAGTTGCCGCTCATCAGCCGCGCCAGGTGCTTGTTCAGCGCGCCCACCGGCGGGCTGATCGACATGTCGTTGTCGTTGAGGATCACCAGCAGGTCGGCCGGGCCCACGCCATGCGGCGCGCCGGCATGGTTCAGCGCCTCGAAGGCCATGCCGCCGGTGAGTGCGCCGTCGCCGATCACTGCCACGGCGCGGCGGTGCTCGCCCTTCACCTTGGCCGCATGGGCCATGCCCAGGGCCGCGCTGATGCTGGTGGACGAGTGGCCGGTGCCGAAGGTGTCGTACTCACTTTCGGCCCGCCGCGGAAAGCCGCTGATGCCGTGCAGCTGCTTGAGCGTGGGCATCTGCTCGCGCCGGCCGGTCAGGATCTTGTGCGGGTAGGTCTGGTGGCCCACGTCCCAGACGATGCGGTCCCAGGGCGTGTTGAACACATAGTGCAGCGCGATGGTGAGCTCCACCGTGCCCAGGTTCGACGACAGGTGGCCGCCGGTCTTGCTGACGCTGTGGATGACGAAGTCACGCAGCTCGTTGGCCAGCCGGCCCAGTTCGCCACGCGACAGACGGCGCAGGTCGGCCGGCGACTGCAGGGTGTTCAGCAGGGATTGGGGCATGCGATGGGCCTTGTTCAGCTGTGCCGGTCGACGACCATGTCGGCCAGCAGGCGCAGGTGGGCGGCGTCGGGCAGGCCGCTGCGCGCCAGCGCCGCCAGGGCCTGCTGGTGCAGCGCCTGGGCCTGGCGGCGGGCCTCGCCGAGGCCCAGCACGGTGACATAGGTGGGCTTGTTGGCGTCCAGGTCCTTGCCGGCGCTCTTGCCCAGCGTGGCCGACGACTGCGTGACGTCGAGGATGTCGTCGACCACCTGGAAGGCCAGCCCCAGCGCGGCGCCATAGTCGCTGAGCGCCGCCAGCGCCGCCGGATCACAGCCGCCGGTGGCCGCGCCCATCAGCACGCTGCCTTGCAGCAGGGCGCCGGTCTTGCGGCGGTGCATGTCGCGCAGCACGTCTTCGGTCAGCGGCTTGCCGATCGACGCCAGGTCGATGGCCTGGCCACCGGCCATGCCGGCATGGCCGGCCGCTCGGGCCAGCAAGCCACAGAGCCGGGCCTGCAGCGCGGGCGCCATCGGCTCGCCGTCGGTCGCGTCGGGCGTCAGCACCTCGAAGGCCAGGGCCTGCATCGCGTCACCGGCCAGCATGGCCGCGGCTTCGCCGTACTGCACATGCACCGTGGGCTTGCCACGGCGCAGCACGTCGTTGTCCATGCAGGGCATGTCGTCGTGCACCAGCGAGTAGGCGTGGATCAGTTCCACCGCCACCGCGGCCCGCAGCGCGGCATGCAGGTCGCCCGCCACCGCCTCGCAGGCGGCGCGCACCAGCAACGGCCGCAGGCGCTTGCCGCCGTCGAGCACGCCATAACGCATGGCCAGACCCAGCCCGGCTGGCGCGTCAGCCGGTACCCAGCGCGCCAGCGCAGCCTCCACACGCTGCAACTCGGCCTGCACCCAGGCGTCGAAGGCGGTGCTGCTCATTCGGCCACCCAGTCCTTGAGCTGCCCGTCTTCCAGCACCTTGACCTGCTGTTCCACGGCCTGCAGCCGGGCGCGGCACAGGTCGAGCAACTGGGCACCACGGCGGTAGTTGTCGAGCAGGGCATCCAGCGGCAGCTGGCTGCCTTCCATCGCACTGACCAGGCGTTCCAGCTCGGCCAGGGCGTGCTCGTAGGGCAGCGCTTCAGGGGGCGGGCTGGGGTCGTCGACGGGCGGCGCGGAAGGGCTCATGGACAGGCGGCCTGGGCAAAGGGCGCACTTCTTGACAGACGTAAGATTCTAGACACGGCCTGTCGCGGCGTGGCCACATGCGACCGCTACAATCGATGACGCGGCTGCCTCAATGGGCGGCCGTTTTCATCAGCATTGACCATGCCCACCCGCGGGGCCACCGGGTGGGGGTTCTAGACATCCTCACTTGGAGACCCCGGGGATCATGTCGGACCTGAGCACCAGACTCGAAGCTCTTGCGACAACGACGGGCCGTTCCCGAGTTGACGCATCCCCCTCGGGGGGCAGCGGCGTCATGACGCCGCTTGGGGGCCCTCTTGCACGCCAGCCGCTCGATGAGCGGTCTGCGCGGTCGCAACTGTCTGTCACCACCTATTTCTCGGACGAGCTGTTCAAGCGCGAGCTGGAGCTGATCTTCCAGCACGGGCCCCGCTACCTGGGGCATGAACTGGCCGTGCCCGAGGTGGGCGACTACCACGCCCTGCCCCAGGAAGGCGAAGGCCGCGCCCTGGTGCGCACCGCCAACGGGGTGGAACTGCTCAGCAATGTGTGCCGCCACCGCCAGGCACTGATGCTGCGCGGCCGTGGCAACACCCGGCACACCGCACCGGGCCACAGCGGCGGCAACATCGTCTGCCCGCTGCACCGCTGGACCTACAGCACCACCGGTGAGCTGCTGGGCGCCCCGCTGTTCCAGCAGGACCCCTGCCTGAACCTGCAGCGCTACAAGACCCGCAGCTGGAACGGCATGGTGTTCGAGGACAACGGCCGCGACATCGCCGCCGAGCTGGGCCAGGTCGGCCCCAGGGCCGACCTGGACTTCACCGGCTTCGTGCTCGACAAGGTGCATGTGCATGAGTGCGACTACAACTGGAAGACCTTCATCGAGGTCTACCTGGAGGACTACCACGTCGGCCCGTTCCACCCCGGCCTGGGCCGCTTTGTCACCTGCGACGATTTGAAGTGGGAGTTCAGCCCGCACCATTCGGTGCAGACGGTGGGCATCAACGATTCACTGCGCCAGGCCGGCTCACCCGCCTACAAGCGCTGGCACGAGGCGGTGCTGGCCCTGGGCAACGGCCAGCCGCCCAAGCAGGGCGCGATCTGGCTGACCTACTACCCGAACATCATGGTCGAGTGGTACCCGCATGTGCTGGTGGTGAGCACGCTGTACCCCAAGGGCCCGCAGAAGACGGTGAACATGGTGGAGTTCTACTACCCCGAGGAGATCGCCGCCTTCGAGCGCGAGTTCATCGAGAGCGAGCAGGCCGCCTACATGGAGACCTGCGTCGAGGACGATGAGATCGCCCTGCGCATGGACGCCGGCCGCCGCGCCCTGATGGAGCGCGGCGACGACGAGGCCGGCCCGTACCAGAGCCCGATGGAAGACGGCATGCAGCACTTCCACGAGTGGTACCGCCGGGTGATGGGCATCGGGCGCGCGCCCTGGTGAGGGCTACCGCCCGGCGACTTTCCGCAGCAACTCGATCAGCATCAGCCGTTCCGCACGGCTGAGGCGGTCGTCCAGCTCACGCTCCATCGGAGCGGCGGCAGAGCCAGCGGCCTGGGTGAGTTGGCGGCCGGCCTCGGTCAGCACGATGTTCTGGCTGCGGCCGTCGGTGGCGCTGCGCTCACGGCGCAGCAGGCTGCGCTCCTGCAGGCGGTCGAGCAGCAGGGTGAGCTTGGGGCCCGACAGTGCCAGTGCCTGGCCCAGGCGCTTGGGCGTGAGCGGGCCGTTGGCCAGCAGCAGCAGCAGCAGCGAATACTCCACCTTGCGCAGGCCGAACGGCTGGCCGATGTGGCGCTCGAACATGTCGACCGTGGTGACCGCTGCCTGGGCCACGTGGTAGCCCAGCACGTCGGACAGCAGGCCCAGCGACAGCGTCTGCGACGCCGGACGGGCGGCAGGCGGCGCCACCGCGACGGCGGCGGTGGCCCGGGTGGGCTGGTTCAGCGGGGCACGGCGTGGCATCGCCGGTCATGCTGCCAGAAACGGCAGCGCCAGCCCGGGCTGGGTGGCGCGCTGCCAATGCACCTGGGCCTGCGGCAGCAGCCACTGCAGACCGAAGGTGGCCGACTGCAGCCACTGCGCGGCCGGGCGGGCGCCAGGCACGGCCGGCTGGCTGCCCTGCACCGCTGTGCGCGCGATGCGTGCCCAGGCCCAGGCCAGCAGCGCATGGCCCACGCCGGCCAGCACGTCGTCGGCCACGCGCAATGGCTGCTCGGGGTCGGTGGCACGGGCCGCCTGCAGCGCCAGCAGCACCTGGTCCCACAGTGCCAGCTGCTGTGCCAGGGCATCGGCAAACGGCTGCAGCGCCGGCACGGTGCGGCAGGCGCCGGCCTCGGCGGCCAGTTCGGCCATCAGCGCGCGGGCGCGGGCACCGCCGTCGTCCAGCAGCTTGCGCTGCACCAGGTCAACGGCCTGGATCTCGTTGGTGCCCTCGTAGATCATCGCGCTGCG
>JAGOBT010000253.1 GCA_017999135.1 Burkholderiaceae bacterium | reverse complement strand
CTGGTCACGGCCGATGATGTGCCCGCCATGCGGGTCAGCGGCATCTTCAAGATCGGCAAGCCGTTTCATCCGCCGGCACAACCGCCCGCACAACCGGCCTGAGCCGCTGCCGAACCGTGTAGATTCGGCGTTGGGGCGCCGTGGGCGCCAGCGACCAGGATCCTGATGCTGCAACGTCTGTCACGCCGCCTGGGCCTGTTGCTGTCGATGCTGGTGCTGCTGGCCGCCACGGCGCAGGCGGCCGACCGCCCCGACTGCAGCCGGCCCTTCACACTGGCCTTGCACGACCACGGTCTGCTCTACGACAGCCAGACCGGCGAAGGCATCGACCGCGACCTGGCCGAAGCCCTCACACGCCGCAGCGGCTGCAAGATCAACGTCACCCTGATGCCGCGCGCCCGCATCTGGCAGCTGATCGAGTCGGGCCTGCTCGATTTCAGCCTGTCGGGCATCCGCAATGACACGCGCGACACGTTCGCCAGCTTCGCCTGGTACTTCTCGAACAAGTACTACCTGCTGGTGCGCAAGGACGCCGGGGTGCAGACGCTGGCCGACTTCGACCGCAACCCGGCGCTGAAGCTGGGCGTGATCCGCAGCTTCCGCTACAGCGCCACGGCCAACCGGCTGGTCGACCGCCTGGACAGCCAGGGCCGGGTCAGCCATGCCACCACGCTGGCTGCGCTGTACCAGGTGCTGCTGGACAACCGGCTGCAGGCGATGATCATCGAACCCTTCGACTACCCGACGCTCGAGAACGCCCGCATCCGTGCGCAGACCATGGTGCTCGAGTTCGACGACCCGCCGGTGCCGCACGGGCTGATCATGTCGCGCAAGGCGCTGCCGCCCGACCAGCAGCAGGCCTGGCGGGCGCTGGTCGACGCCATGCGGGCCGACGGCACCGTCACGCGCATCTTCGAGAAGTACTTCAAGCCCGAGCTGGCCCGCCAGCTCACCCAGTTCTGAGCCCCGGTGCTGCACGACCGCCGCCCGCCTTGAAACGCTGGACCACCTGGTTCTGGCCCGCGCTGGTGGGCCTGCTTGCCTTGCTGACCACCGCATGGCTGACCGGCCATGAGCGCCAGCAACAGCAGCGCGAGCTGCGCCGCAACTTCGACTTCGGGCTGCGCCAGGCCGCCAGCCAGGTCGAGCAGCGCATGGCCAGCTACGAGCAGATGCTGCGCGGCGTGCGCGGCCTGTTCGACGCCTCGGCCGAGGTCAGTCCGCAAGACTTCGACCGCTATGTCGACCTGCTGCAGACGGGCGCCGACTTCGCCGGCCTGCGCGGCATCGGCCATGCGCCCTTGCAGGGCCCGGCCGACGCACCCCGTGCCCCGGTGGCCATGCTGGCACCGGCCAGCGGCGCACGCATCAGCGCGCCGGGCAGCGACCTGCTGGCCCGCCCGCTGCTGCGCGCGGCCATGCTGCAGGCCCGCGACGCCGGCAGCGCCGTCATCACCCCGCTGACGCGGCCCGACAACCCCGCCGACGGGACCGAGCCTGGCGTGCTGCTGTTCATGGCCCTGTACACCCCGGGCCAGCCGCTGATGACGGCGGCCGACCGCCGCCGGCACCTGCGCGGCTGGGTGTTTGCCGCCTTCCGGCTGGACGACCTGGTTGCCAGCCTGTACGGCGAAGGCACGCCGGGCCTGGACCTGCGCATCCACGATGGCACCGGCATCGATGCCGCCAGCCGCATCTTCCCGGCCAGCATCGCCAACGCGCCGGAGCGCCAGCCGCGCTTCGACGCGCAGGAGTACATCGGCGTGCCGGGCCACACCTGGACCCTGTGGGCCCGCAGCACACCGGCCTTCGAGCACCAGCCGGGGCAAGACCCGGCGCTGGTGATCGCTGTGGCCGGCACCGGCATGGGTGCGGCGCTGACGCTGCTGACCTGGCTGCTGCTGACCGGCCGCGACCGCGCCCATGATGCCGCGCGGGAGATGACCCGCCAGCTGCACGACAGCGAGCGCCAGTACCGGCGCATCGTCGAGACCGCCAGCGAAGGCATCTGGATGGTCGACGCCCACGGCAGCACCACCTTTGCCAACCCGGCCCTGCTGCGCTTGCTGGGCTGTGCGCCTGGCGATCTGGCCGGCCGGCCCTGGACCGACTTCATGGCCGACGGCGGCAGTGCGGCGCTGCTGGGCGAAGGCGCCAGCCCCGCGCTGGCACCGCACGACATCTGCTTCCGCCGGCCCGACGGCAGCGACCTGTGGGCCCATGTCTCGGCCAGCCGCATCGTCGACGAGGCGGGCCAGCCCGCCGGCATGCTGGCCATGGTGACCGACGTCAGCCAGCGCCGCCACGACGAGGCGCGCCGCACCCTGCTGGAAGGCCAGCTGCGGCAGTCGCAGAAGATGGAAGCCATCGGCACCCTGGCCGGCGGCATCGCGCACGACTTCAACAACATCCTGGCGGCCATCCTGGGCAACGTGGCACTGGTGCAGCAGGACTTGCAGGCCGACCATGCATCCCAGCCGCGGCTGCAGCAGATCGCCCAGGCCGGCGCCCGCGCCCGCAGCCTGGTGCAGCAGATCGTCACCTTCAGCCGCCAGCAGCCGCAGACCCGGGTGGTGCAGCCGCTGCGCCCGCTGCTGGAAGAAACGGTGAAGCTGCTGCGCGCCACGCTGCCTGCACGCGTCAGCCTGCTGCTGCACTGCACCACCGAGCCGCTGCCCGTGGCGGCCGACGCAACCCAGTTCCAGCAGGTGCTGCTGAACCTGTGCACCAATGCCTGGCACGCCCTGCCCGGTGACAGCGGCCACATCGCCGTGGGGCTGGACAGCGTGTTGCTGGACGCGGCGCTGGCCGAGCGGCTGGGCGGCCTGCAGCCCGGCCCGCATGCCCATGTCTGGGTGCAGGACAACGGCATCGGCATGGACGAGGCCACGCTCCAGCGCATCTACGAGCCGTTCTACACCACCAAGCCGGTCGGCCAGGGCACCGGCCTGGGCCTGGCGGTGGTGCACGGCATCGTCACCGGCCACGGCGGCGCCATCACCGTGGACAGCACGCCCGACGTCGGCAGCACCTTCCACCTGTACTTTCCACAGGTGCGCCAGGCGCTGGCCGCGCCGGACGGCGGCACCAGCGCCGCGCTGCAACCGCTGGGCCAGGGCCAGCATGTGCTGTACGTGGACGACGACCCGGTCATGGTGCTGATGGTCGACAGCCTGCTGCAGCGCCTGGGCTGGCGCGTCACCTGCCAGGCCGACCCCAGCGCCGCCCTGGCCCGGGCGCTGCAGGCCGACGATGCGGTGGACGTGGTGGTGACCGACTTCAACATGCCTGGCCTGTCGGGGCTGGAGCTGGCCCAGGCACTGGCACAAGCCCGGCCGGCGTTGCCGGTGGTCATCACCTCGGGCTACCTCACCGACAACCTGCGCAGCGACGCCCGCAGCGCCGGCGTGCGCCAGCTGCTGCAGAAGGAATACACGCTGGAGCAGCTGGGCCCGCTGCTGCAGCAGGTGCTGGCCGACGCCGGCCGCAGTCACCCGGGCGGCTGACACTGGCCAGGGCCGGTGGTGTACTGGCGCCATGCCTGCCGACACCCCGCCCCGCAAGACCCCTGGCCAGCTGCGCAGCGCACGCTGGTTTGCCCCTGACGACCTGCGCAGCTTCGGCCACCGCTCACGCGCCATGCAGATGGGCTACGGCCCGGAAGACTGGGCCGGCAAGCCGGTGATCGCCATCGTCAACACCTGGAGCGATATCAACCCCTGCCACGGCCACTTCAAGCAGCGGGTGGATGATGTGAAGCGCGGCGTGCTGCAGGCCGGCGGCTTTCCGCTGGAACTGCCGGCGCTGTCGCTGGCCGAGGTGTTCGTCAAGCCCACCACCATGCTCTACCGCAACCTGCTGGCGATGGAGACCGAGGAGCTGCTGCGCAGCCACCCGGTGGACGGCGCGGTGCTGATGGGCGGCTGCGACAAGACCACGCCCGGCCTGTTGATGGGCGCCATCTCGATGGGCCTGCCCTGCGTCTACCTGCCGGCCGGGCCGATGCTGCGCGGCCATGTCGACGGCCACACGCTGGGCTCGGGCTCCGACGGCTGGAAGTTCTGGGACGAGCGCCGCGCCGGCAAGCTGACCGATGCACAGTGGCTGGCCATCGAAGGCGGCATCTCGCGCAGCCCCGGCACCTGCATGACCATGGGCACCGCCGCCACCATGATGGCCCTGGCCGAGGCCCTGGGCCTGGCGCTGCCGGGCGCCAGCAGCATCCCGGCGGTGGACGCCCACCACCCGCGCATGGCCGCGGCCTGCGGCCGGCGCATCGTCGACATGGTGTGGGACGACCTGACGCCCGCCCGCGTGCTCAGCCGCGCCAGCTTCCACAACGCCATCGCGGTGGCCATGGCGCTGGGCTGCAGCACCAACGCCATCATCCACCTGGTGGCGCTGTCGCGCCGCGCCGGCGCGCACTGCACCATCGGCCTGGACGACTTCGACGCCGCCAGCCGCCGCGTGCCGGTCATCGCCAACATCCGCCCCAGTGGCAGCAGCTACCTGATGCAGGACTTCTACGAGGCCGGCGGCCTGCCCGCGCTGCTGCAGCGGCTGGCGCCGCACCTCGATCTGTCGGCCGCCACCATCACCGGCCAGACGCTGGGTGCCAACATCGCCGGCGCCCGGGTGGTGAACGACGACGTGATCCGCCCGTTGGACAACCCGTTGTATGCCGAAGGCGCGCTGGCTGTGCTGCGCGGCAACATCGCGCCCGGCGGCGCCGTCATCAAGCCCAGCGCCTGCGCGCCGCAGTACCTGCAGCACACCGGCCCGGCCCTGGTGTTCGACGACTACCCGGCGCTGAAGGCCGCGGTCGACGACCCCGACCTGGACGTGACGGCCGACCACATCCTGGTGCTGCGCAACGCCGGCCCGCAGGGCGGCCCCGGCATGCCCGAATGGGGCATGCTGCCCATTCCCACCAAGCTGGTGAAGCAGGGTGTGCGCGACATGCTGCGCCTGTCCGACGCGCGCATGAGCGGCACCAGCTACGGCGCCTGCATCCTGCACTGCGCGCCCGAGGCCTACATCGGCGGCCCGCTGGCCCTGGTGCGCACCGGCGACCGGATCACCGTGGACGTGCCTGCCCGCCGCATCCACCTGGAGGTGACCGACGCCGAACTGGCCGCCCGCCGCGCCGCCTGGGTGCCGCCACCACCACGCTATGCCCGCGGCTATGGTTGGATGGCCGCACGGCACATCCTGCAGGCCGACGCCGGCTGCGACTTCGACTACCTGGAAACCGGCTTCGGCGCTGCCGTGCCCGAGCCCGACATCTTCTGAGCTGACCACCATGGCCATGCACTTCGATCTGGTCGACCTGCGCCTGATGGTGCGCATCGCCGAGACCAATGGCCTGACGCGCGGCGCCGAGGCTTCGCACATGAGCCTGCCCGCAGCCAGCACGCGGGTGAAGAACCTGGAGGAGAGCATCGGCACCAAGCTGCTCTACCGCACCAGCCAGGGCGTGACGCTGACGCCGCCGGGCCAGGCCTTCGTGCACCACGCGCGGCTGGTGCTGGGCC
>JAGOBT010000252.1 GCA_017999135.1 Burkholderiaceae bacterium | reverse complement strand
CCACCGAATCCGGCTGGCCCCCCAGGTCCAGTTCGGCCACCACCGTGCGGGTGGCGATGCTCACCACCACCAGCTTGCCCGTGGGTGCCACAAAGGACGGCGAGGTGTTCACCGCCACCAGGGCATATGCGCCCGCCACGGCCACCGAAGTCGGCTCGCCGTCCAGCGCCAGTGACCCCAGGCCCACCGGTGCGGACGGATCGGTGATGTCCACGAAGCCGATCTGTTTGCTCAGCCCGCTGGTGTAGACCAGCGTCATGCCGTCCGTGCTGGCCGCAACGATCTCGGCGTTGACGGCCGTGTCCGATTCACAGGAGGAGCCCAGCTGCTCGCAGATGGTGAAGGTGGACACGCGGTTGAAGTGCATCGCCGCATCGGGCACCGATGCCTGGACAGCGTTGTCCTTGTCGTCATCATCACCGCCGCCACAGGCGGCCACCGCCATCGCCAACGACGCTGCCAGGGCCAGCGCCGACAGGCGCAGATTCGGGAAAGACATGTCTGCGATCCTCTTTGCTTGTAAAGAAAACCACCGACCTTAGGCAGCTGTGGTGACAGGCGCGTGACGGATGTCACTGCCTGAATCGTTCCTCACCGGCCCGCGCCGCTCCCCATGGCGCAGTCCAGCAACTCGTCACCCAGCGCAAAAGCGGTCGATGCACCGGTGCCGCTGGTGACCAGACCGACCGCCACGCCCGCTGCCGGGCTGCCCAGGAACACAGGTTGATCTGCCGAGGCGTAGCTGCCCACCCAACGTTCAGTGACCTGCAGGTCGCCCCCATCCAGCACGCTGTGCAGCTCATCGAGGATCAGCGCGTCCACCTCGCTGCGTGCAAAGGGCTGCTCGGCATCTCCGTAGACATGGCTGTCGCCCACCACCAGCGAACCATCGGCGCCAGAGGCGACAATCAGGTGCACCCCCTGCGCCAGATGCTGCGGCTGCTCCCGCTCCAGCCGCTGGCGCAGCACAGCCGCCTGCGGCAAAGTGGCAAAACCGGGGTAACGCAGCAGGCTGAGATCGGACGTCAGCGTGCAAGGCAGGGGCAACGGCCTTGCCGGTGCCACACGCAACATCTGCAGCGTGCAGACTCGGATGCGAGTGCGCAGGCCCGCGTCCGCCAGCCACTGTGCAGGCAGGCTGGACAGGTCGTGTCCGGGGCAGACGACGCAGTGCTCGGCTCGAAACACACCGCGGCTGCTGTGCACCCGCGGCAGATCGATCTCGTGCACCGCGGTGTGCCAATGAAAGTCCACGCCATGAATCTGCTGCAGCCACTGCGCCAGGCGCGCCACGGCCTCGCGGGATTCGATGCGCAGCTCATGCGGGCTGTGCAGCAGCAGCTCGCCCGGCCGCAAGGCGGGGCACTCCCGCTGCATCTGCGCGGGGCCCAGCAGCCGGCAGCCGGTGCCCATGTCACCGGCAGCAAAGGCTTCCAGCAGGGCCGCCGCCTCGGGCCGTTGGGCCAGCACCCAGGCCCCCCGCTGGAGCACCGGGATGCCCGCCTGCGGCGCAATTTCCTCCCAGGCTGCGCGGCTGATCTGCGCGCGCCGCCAGTGATCGGCCGGTCCCTGGCCGGTGACGGTGACAAAGCCGAAGTTGCGCACCGAAGCGCCGATGCAGCGGGCATGGCGCTCCAGCACCGCCACCTTCCACCCCCGCTGCCGGGCCCGCCAGGCCGTCGCCAGCCCGAGGATGCCGGCGCCCACCACCACCAGGTCGAAGTGGTCCGCGTGTTGCATCGGTCGCCGCCGTGATCAGGGCCGCTCGCCGGCGGCCAGGCGCTGCTCGATGTGCGCCACCACCGGCAGCAGGTCGGCCACGCTGTCGATCACGTAATGGGGATGGGCAGGGGCGAACTCGGCGCGCACCCGCCCCCGCAGGGCCTCGCGCTGCGACTCGGGCGCCGCCTGGTACTCGGCCAGGGTCCAGCCGGCCGGGCTGCCCGACAGCGCCAGCCCCACCGTCCACATGCCGGCGCTGCGTCCCTCCTGCAGGCCAGGCAGGGTGTCGTCGACCTTGATGCAGTGGGCCACCGCCGCGATGCGCAGTTGCTGCACACAGTCCAGCGCCATCCAGGGGCCGGGGCGAGCCCCTGCCGCCAGTTCATCGGCACAGACCACGCAGTCCGGCGCATAGCCGCGTTCAGCGGCGGCCTCGATCAGCCGCAGCATCACCTCGCGCGGGTAGCCGGTGGTGGAACCGATCTTCAGACCCTGTGCCCGCAACGCCGCCACCGTTTCCAGCGTGCCGGGAATCAGGTCGGCATGCTGCCCGACCCGTTCGACCTGCAGCGGGATGAAGGTGCGGTACAGGTGATCGACGTCGTCGTCGCCCATCGGCCGGCCGAAGCGGGCCTGCCAGCGCGCGGCCACCTCCGGATCACGGCCCAGCGCCTGGATGTGCTGCCACTTGCCCAGGCCCATCGGCCGGCGTGCCTCGGCCAGGCTCAGGTCGAAGTCATAGGCGGCCTTGAAGGCATCGACGAAGATCTGCGTCGGCGCGAAGGAGCCGAAGTCGACGACGGTGCCGGCCCAGTCGAAGATGACGGCTTCCAGGTGGCGGGTCATGGGCGGGTTCTCCTGAGGGTTTCTGTGGGGACAAAGGGGCGCAGGGGCGGCCAGTCACTCGGTGCAGGCGCCCGTCGGGATGCCCATCGCACGCAGCGTGGCGCCGATGGCCTGGACCACCGGGTCGATGTCGAAGGGCGTCAGCGCACCAATGCAGCCGACGCGGAAGGTCTCCACCTGGGTCAGCTTGCCGGGGTAGAGGATGAAGCCGCGCTCGCGCACGCCCTGGTAGAAGGTCGGGAAGTGCCAGGCCGGGTGCACCGGGGCGTGGAAGGTGACGATGATCGGCGCCTGCGCCTCGGCGGCGAGGAAGGGGCGCAGGCCCAGCCCGCGCAGGCCTTCGACCAGGCGGCGGCAGTTGGCCGCGTAGCGCGCACCCCGGGCGGCCTGGCCCCCTTCCTCGTGGTACTGCGCCAGCGCCTCGGCCAGCGCCACCACCACATGCGTCGGCGGGGTGAAGCGCCACTGCGTGGTCCGCTCCAGGTAGGTCCACTGGTCGTGCAGGTCCAGCGCCAGCGAATGGCAGTTTCCGGCACTGGCCCGCAGCGCCTCGCGCCGGGCGATCACGAAGCCCATGCCGGGTACCCCTTCCAGGCACTTGCCCGAGGCGGCCACCAGGGCGTCGAAGGGGATGCGGCGCGCGTCGATCTCGATGGCGCCGAAGCTGCTCATCGCGTCGATCAGCAGTGCCCGGCCACGGGCGGCCACCACCCGGGCGATGGCCTCGAGCGGGTTGAGGATGCCGGTGCCGGTTTCACAGTGCACCACCGCCACATGGGTGATGGACGGGTCGGCGGCCAGCGCCGCGTCGATGGCGGCAGGATCCATCGGCTCGTGTTCGGCCAAGGGCAATTCCACGGCAGCCCGGCCGATGACGCCGAGGATCTTCAGGATGCGGGCACAGTAGGCGCCCTGGTTGGGTACCAGCACCTTGCCCTCGCGTGGCACCAGCGTGCCCAGCGCAGCCTCCACAGCAAAGCTGCCGCTGCCCTGCAGCGGCACGCAGACATGGGTGTCGCGGCCGTGCACGATCTCGACCAGCTGGGTGCAGACCTCGCCGGTGATGCGGTTGAAGGCGGCGTCCCAGCTGCCCCAGTCATGCAGCATGGCCTGCTTGGTGCGCAGCGTCGTGTTGAGCGGCCCGGGGGTGAGCAGCAGGGGGTCGCGGTCGATCAGGGGCATGGAAGGGGACACAGAAGACAAAGGGGGGCAGGTTCAGCGACTGGCCTGCCGCCAGGCCTGCTGGCGGCGCAGCAGCAGGCGCTCGGCCAGGGCATGCAGGAGGCTGTAGGCAGCGGTGGTGGCGATGACGAGGGTGGCCATCGCCGCGGCGGGGCCGAGCTCGCCGGCCTCGTCGAGGTTCAGGATGGACACCGACGCCGGCAGCGTGTGCGGCGCGTAGAGGAAGACCAGCGCCGACACCGTGGTCATCGCGTTGATGAACAGGTAACGCGCGATCTCCAGCACCGCCGGCAGGCACACCGGCAGCGTGACGCGCCGGAAGGTGCGCCAGCGCGACACCTTCAGCGAGGCCGACACCGCCTCGAACTCCCGGTCCAGGCTCTTCAGCGCGGTCAGCGCGGTGAGGTGGCAGGCGCTGTAGTAGTGCACCACGGTGGCCAGCACCATCAGCAGCATCGTCTTGTACAACACCCCCAGCGGGTTGTCGGGGTGGTTGAAGAAGAGGATGCAGCCGATGCCCAGCACCAGCCCCGGCACCCCCATCGGCAGCGCGGCCAGCGCCTGCACCAGCGCGGCAAGCCGGCCGCCGCGTGCAGCGGTTTTTTCCAGCAGGTAGGCGGTGACGAAGATGAAGGGGGTGCCCAGCCCGGCGGTCAGCGCCGCCAGACGCAGGCTGTTGAGGTAGGCGTCGCCCACGCCGGCCTCGGCCAGGCCGTAGGTGTAGTGGCGCAGCGTGGGCGCCAGGTTGTAGGGCCAGAAGCTGATGAAGGAGGTGTAGGCCGCCATCGCCAGCACGGCCACCAGCGCGGTGGCCAGCGTGCCGACGAAGAGGGTGAGCGGCAGGTCGCGCCGCCAGTCCGATCGGGCCACGTAGGGCACGGCCCGGGCGGTCAGGCTGGCCTGCTGGCGGCGCTGCACCTGGCGGTCGATGCCGTAGGCCACCAGCACCGGCAGCAGCAGCAGCATGGCCACCACCGCGCCGCGGCCGAAGTTCTGCAGACCCACCGCCTGGATGTAGATCTCCACCGCCAGCACCTGGAAGTTGCCGCCGATGACCTTGGGGATGCCGAACTCGCTGATCGAGTAGGCGAACACCACCAGTGCCGCACTGATCAGCCCGTAGCGCGCCGCCGGCAGGGTGACGGTGGTGAAGCGCCGCCAGCGCGAGGCGCGCAGCGCATCGGCGGCTTCGTACAGGCGGGCGTCCGCGGTGGCCAGCGCCACCACCAGGATCATCAGCGCATGCGGGAAGGCCGCGAAGACGGTGGCCATGACGATGCCCGGGGCGCCGTAGACAGAGGTGTTGCCCAGCCACGACTTGAGCACGCCCTGGGTGCCGAACCACTGGATGAAGCCGATCGCCCCCACCAGCGAGGGCCCCAGCAGCGGCGCCAGCCCCAGCACCCGCCACAGCGGCTTGAACGGCAGCGCGCTGCGCTGGATCGCGTAGGCGTAGAGGAAGGCCAGCGGCAGCGTGATCGCGGTGACCAGCAACGCCACCCAGAGCGTGTTCCAGGTGGCCGCGGCCATGCCGGGGCTGGCCAGGAACTCGCGAAAGTGCTGCAGGCCGACGCTGCCGTCGTCGTCGATCAGACTGTGGCCGAACAGGGCCACCAGCGGCGCGACGAGAAACAGCGCCAGCAGCCCGCCGGCCAGCAGCAGCAGCGCCTGCGCGCCCACATCGGGGTGGCTGCGGCGAGCCTTCGCGCCGCCCGCCGCGGGCAGCGTCTGCGCATGCGCCAGGCGGGGCAGCCGCGGCGCGGTGGAGGGCAGCCGCGGCGCGGTGGAGGGCAGCGG
>JAGOBT010000251.1 GCA_017999135.1 Burkholderiaceae bacterium | reverse complement strand
GCATCTGCCACAGCACCACGGTGGCCGGCGTCGCGAATACCTGGGGGTATGGCGCGATGACCAACAGCTACAACGACATGCAGAACGCCAAGGCGGCGATCTACATCGGCAGCAACGCCGCCGAGGCGCACCCGGTGAGCATGCTGCACATGCTGCATGCCAAGGAAACCGGCTGCAAGATGATCGTGGTCGACCCGCGATTCACCCGCACGGCAGCCAAGGCCGACGAGTACGTGCGCATCCGCTCAGGGTCGGACATCCCGTTCCTGTTCGGCGTGATGCACCACATCTTCAAGAACGGCTGGGAAGACAAGAGGTACATCGCCGACCGTGTCTACGGCATGGACAAGGTGCGCGAAGAGTGCCTGACCCAGTGGACACCCGACAAGGTGTTCGAGGCCTGCGGCGTCGATGAAGCCACCACGCTGAAGGTGGCCACCATCCTGCACGAGAACCGCCCTGGCACCATCGTCTGGTGCATGGGCCAGACGCAGCACACCATCGGCAACGCCATCGTGCGGGCCAGCTGCCTGCTGCAGCTGGCGCTGGGCAACGTGGGCAAGAGCGGCGGCGGCACCAACATCTTCCGCGGCCACGACAACGTGCAGGGCGCCACCGACGTCGGCCCCAACCCCGACAGCCTGCCCGGTTACTACGGCCTGGCCGAAGGCTCGTGGAAGCACTTCGCCAAGGTGTGGGGTGTCGACTACGAGTGGATCAAGAAGCAGTACGCGCCGGGCATGATGACCAAGCCGGGCATGACGGTCTCGCGCTGGGTCGACGGCGTGCTCGAGAAGAATGAGCTGATCGACCAGGACAGCAACCTGCGCGGCCTGTTCTTCTGGGGCCACGCGCCCAACAGCCAGACCCGCGGGCTGGAAATGAAGAAGGCGATGGACAAGCTCGACCTGCTGGTCGTGGTCGATCCCTTCCCCAGCGCCACCGCGGCCATGGCGGCCATGCCGGGCAAGCCTGAGGACCAGAACCCCAACCGCGCCGTCTACCTGCTGCCCACCACCACGCAGTTCGAGACCAGCGGCTCGTGCACGGCCAGCAACCGCAGCATCCAGTGGCGCGAGAAGGTGATCGACCCGTTGTGGGAGAGCCGCACCGACCACATGATCATGTTCCAGCTGGCGCAGAAGCTGGGCTTCGACAAGGAGCTGGTCAAGAACTACAAGATGGTGCAGGGCAAGGGCGGCATGGAGCCCGAGCCCGAATCCATCCTGCGGGAAATCAACAAGAGCGTCTGGACCATCGGCTACACGGGGCAGAGCCCCGAGCGGCTGAAGGCGCACATGCGCAACATGAACGTCTTCGACGTGAAGACGCTGCGCGCCAAGGGCGGCATCGACAAGGAGACCGGCTACAAACTCGACGGCGACTACTTCGGCCTGCCCTGGCCCTGCTACGGCACGCCCGAGCTCAAGCACCCCGGCTCGCCGAACCTGTACGACACCAGCAAGCATGTGATGGACGGCGGGGGCAACTTCCGCGCCAACTTCGGTGTCGAGCGTGACGGCCAATCGCTGCTGGCTGGCGATGGATCGCACAGCCTGGGCGCCGATCTCACCACCGGCTACCCCGAGTTCGACCACCTGCTGCTGAAGAAGCTGGGCTGGTGGGCCGATCTGACCGAAGCCGAGCAGAAGGCCGCTGACGGCAAGAACTGGAAGACCGACCCATCGGGCGGGATCATCCGCGTGGCCATGCAGGTGCACGGCTGCCACCCGTTCGGCAACGCCAAGGCGCGCGCCGTGGTCTGGAACTTCCCCGACCCGGTGCCCAAGCACCGCGAGCCGCTCTACAGCACCCGGCCCGACCTGGTGGCCAAGTACCCCACGCACGACGACAAGAAGGCCTTCTGGCGCCTGCCCACGCTGTTCAAGACAGTGCAGGACAAGAACAAGGACATCGGCAAGACCTTCCCGCTGATCATGTCCAGCGGCCGGCTGGTCGAGTACGAGGGCGGCGGCGAGGAGACCCGCAGCAACCCCTGGCTGGCCGAGTTGCAGCAGGAGATGTTCGTCGAGATCAACCCCAAGGCGGCCAATGACCGCGGCATCCGCCATGGCGACTGGGTGTGGGTGAAGACACCGCCGATGGCCGCCTTGCCCGAGTTCAAGGGCCTGCGCCTGAAGGCCCTGGTCACCGAGCGGGTGGACGCCGAAACGGTGTGGATGCCGTTCCACTTCAGCGGCCGCTGGGGCGGGGTGGACATGGCGCCCTACTACCCGGCGGGCGCCAAGCCGGTGATCCGCGGTGAGGCCATCAACACGGCCACCACCTACGGCTACGACAGCGTCACGATGATGCAAGAGACCAAGACCACGGTCTGCCAGATCGAGAAGGCCACGGCCTGACGGCCGCACCAGGAGACCCCCAGCATGGCCCGCATGAAGTTCATCTGCGACTCGGAGCGCTGCATCGAGTGCAACGGTTGTGTCACCGCCTGCAAGGCGGAACACGAAGTGCCCTGGGGCGTGAACCGCCGCCGGGTGGTCACCCTCAACGACGGCGTGCCCGGCGAAAAGAGCATCTCGGTGGCCTGCATGCACTGCAGTGACGCACCCTGCATGGCGGTGTGCCCGGTCGATTGCTTCTACCGCACCGACGAAGGCGTGGTGCTGCATGACAAGGATGTGTGCATCGGCTGCGGCTACTGCAGCTATGCCTGCCCCTTCGGCGCGCCGCAGTTCCCCACCAACGGCACCTTCGGCCTGCGCGGCAAGATGGACAAGTGCACCTTCTGCGCCGGCGGCCCCGAAGCCAATGGCAGCGAGGCCGAGTACGAGAAGTACGGGCGCAACCGCCTGGCAGAAGGCAAGCTGCCGGCCTGTGCCGAGATGTGCAGCACCAAGGCGCTGATCGGCGGCGACGGCGATGTGGTGGCCGACATCTTCCGCACCCGGGTGCTCAACCGCGGCAAGGGCAGCGAGGTCTGGGGCTGGGGCACGGCCTACGGCAAGCCGGCGGGCGGCGGCGCCGCGCCCGCACAACCCAAGGCTGCCAAGTCATGAGACGCGTGCCGATGCTGGGCCTGCTGGCCGCCGCCGCGCTGCTGGGCGCCTGCGCCGAGAAGCAGCAGACCGCGGCCACCAGGCAGCTCGACGACAAGCCCTGGGCTGGCCCGGCCGCCGGCCAGCATGCCGACGCCGGCTTCAAGGCCGGCGACCAGGCGGCCTGGCAGGAACAACTGCGCACCCGTGCGCAGCGCGGCCAGAACGAATACACGCGGGCGGCCGCCCAGCCCTGACCGCGCCCTGCTGGAGCCGCCATGACTGCATCGATCCGACACCTGCTGGCCGCCGCATCCCTGTGCCTGGCCACCGGCACCGCGCTGGCCCAGGCCGCCGCACCGGCCGCCACGCCCGCCGCCGACAAGGGGCCGCCCGCGGGCTTCGTGGCGCCCGCGTCGCCCAAGCCTGACGAGGGCAACGCCGAGCGCATGCGCAGCCAGCCCGGCAACAACGCGCCGATGTGGCGTGCGGTGCGCGATTCCGGCGTTCAGCCAGGCACCAGCAACCTGCCAGGGGCCGAGCAGGGCGTGCTGATCCAGCCGTTCGTGCAGTACCCGGGCTCGCGCCTGACCAACGCCGGCGAGGCCTGGCGCCAGGTGCGCAACCAGTGGCTGCTGCCGTATGGCGGCTCATTGCTGCTGATCGTGGTGGTGGCGCTGGGCCTGTTCTACTGGAAGAAGGGCGCGCTGGGGCACGATCACCCCGACACCGGCCTGATCATCGAGCGCTTCACCCCGCTGGAACGGGCCGCCCACTGGACCAACGCCATCGCCTTCGTCACGCTGGCCATCTCGGGCATCGTGATGGCGTTCGGCAAGTTCTTTCTTCTGCCGGTGATCGGCAGCAGCCTGTTCGGCTGGCTCACCTATGCGTTGAAGACGGCGCACAACTTCGTCGGTCCGCTGTTCGCGGTGTCGCTGGTGATCGTGCTGGTCACCTTCGTCAAGGACAACATCGCCACGCTGTGGGATTTCAAGTGGATGATGAGTGGCGGCGGCCTGCTCGGCCAGCAGGAGATCCCGTCGCACCGCTTCAACCCGGCCGAAAAGGGCATGTTCTGGTGGGGCATCTGCGTGCCGGGCGTCTTCGTCGTCGGCTCGGGCCTGGTGCTCGACAAGCTGCTGCCCGGGCTGGACTACCTGCGCGGCGACATGCAGGTGGCCCACATGATCCACGCGGTGGCGTCGATCCTGATGATGACCTTCCTGCTCGGCCACATCTACATGGGCACCATCGGCACCCGCGGCGCCTACAAGGCCATGCGCACCGGCTACGTGAACGAAGGCTGGGCGCGTGAGCACCACGCGCTGTGGCTCGACGATGTGAAGGCCGGCAAGATCCCGGCACGGCGCTCGGCCCCGGCCGGCACGGCGCAGCCGCTGGGTGGCACCGCGCCCCAGGCTTGATGCCGCAGGAGACACCCAGATGACGATGCACCACCTGATCACCCCCCTGCTGCTGGCCGTGCTGGCCGGCCCGGCACTGGCCAAGCTGCCACCCCCCAGCGACGAAGCCAAGGCCAAGGCGGCCGAGGCGGCCGCCAAGACCGCCCACGGCGGCAAGGTCGAGAGCTACAAGCTCTGCATGGCCATGGACAAGGTGGCGGCCGGCTACCAGGCCACCGCCAAGAAGGCAGGCAAGCCCGCGCCGGCCCCCACCGAGACCCCAGCCTGCGCCGACCCCGGGCCGTTCGTCTACACGCCGCCGGGCGCCACGCCGGCCCCGGCCGCGCCGGCGGTGGCTGCCGCTCCGGCTGCACCTGCCAAGAAGTGACGGGCGCCTGATGGCCTTGCCGCACCGCCAAGGCAACGGCGCCCCAGCCCTGGCGGGTGCTGGTGTCGTGCGTGCCGAGGGCACCGAGCCCCGCGCCTTCGAGGCACCGGCACGGCCTGCACTGGTGGCAGGTGCACCGCACCTCACCGCCGCGCAGGGTGCGCTGCTGCGCGAGATCACGGTGCTGGACGAACACGGCGAGCGCCGCAGCTTGCACATCCCGGCCGAACGGCCGCTGACGGTGTTCATCGACAAGCGCGAGCTGGTCACGCTGATGACGCTGGGCGCCTGCCCCGAGCTGCTGGTGCTGGGCTGGCTGCTGAACCAGCGCCTGGTGGCCAGCGTGGCCGAGGTGGCATCCATCACCGTCGACTGGGATGTCGGCGCCGCTGCCGTCAAGACCCACGCCGGCATCGCCGACCTGGCGGGCAAGACGGCGCACCGCGTCGTCACCACCGGCTGCGGCCAGGGCACGGTGTTCGGCGATGCGATGGACCAGCTGGGCAGCGTCCGCCTGCCCGATGCGGCCACGGCCCGCATCCGCCAGGGCACGCTGAACGCGCTGCTTGAGCAGATGCGCCAGCGCCACAGCATCCACCGCAAGGCCGGGTCGGTGCATGGCTGCGCACTGTTTGCCGGCAGCCAGATGTTGGTGGCGGTGGAAGACGTGGGCCGCCACAACGCCATCGACACCATCGCCGGCTGGATGGGCCTGCACGGCGTGCACGGCGCCGACAAGACCTTCTACACCACCGG
>JAGOBT010000250.1 GCA_017999135.1 Burkholderiaceae bacterium | reverse complement strand
GGCACACTGGCATCGCCATGCACCAGCCGAGCACCACGCCGCGCCCGTCTCTCTACTACCGCTACCAGGTGCACGCGCCGTGGCTGCCGTCGGCCCACCCGCCGCAGCCCCGGCACCCGGTGGTGATCGCTGGCGCCGGCCCAGCCGGGCTGGTGACGGCGCTGGAACTGGCGCGCCACGGCGTGGCCAGCGTGGTGCTGAATGCCGAGCTGCAGGTGTCGGCCGGCAGCCGCGCCATCGTCTTCACCCGCCGCACGCTGGAGATCCTGCAGCAGGTGGGCGTGGCCGGCCGGCTGGTGGCTGCCGGCCTGCCCTGGCGCTGCGGCAATTCCATCTACCGCGGCCAGCAGGTGTTCCGCATGGAGGCGCCGCACGACGACGACGACCGCTTCGGGCCGATGCTCAACATCCAGCAGCAGTTCCTGGAGGACTACCTGCTCGACGCCTGCGCCGCCACCGGCCTGGTCGACTTGCGCTGGGGCAACCTGCTGGTGCAGGTGGACCAACGCGACGACCACGCACTGCTGACCGTCGACACGCCCGAAGGGCCCTACACGCTGCAGGCCGACTGGCTGGTGGCTGCCGACGGCGGCCGCTCGGCCATCCGCAGCCAGCTGGGGCTGAAGATGGAGGGCGCGTCGTTCGAGAGCCTGTTCGTCATTGCCGACATCCGCATCGATCTGCCCTACCCCACCGAGCGGCTGGCCTTCTTCGACCCCGACTGGAACCGTGGCAACACCATCCTGATGCACCGCGAGCCGCATGGCATCTGGCGGGTGGACTACCAGCTGCCACCCGGTGAGACGCCCGAGCAGGCGCTGCAGCCCGACTCGATGCGCGCGCGCATCGACGCGCAGCTGGCGATGATCGGCCACGCCGGCACGCCCTGGCAGATGGACTGGTCGTCGGTGTATTCGGCCCGCACGCTGACGCTGCCCGACTACGTGGTCGGCCGAGTGCTGTTTGCCGGCGATGCGGCGCACCTGCTGCCGATCTTCGGCGTGCGTGGGGCCAACACCGCCTTCCAGGACGCGCAGGCGCTGGGCTGGCAACTGGCCGCGGTGGTGCGCAGCACCGCCGGGCCGTCGCTGCTGGCCAACTACAGCGCCGAGCGGGTGGGTGCGGCGCGCGAGATCATCGACGAGGCCGGCAAGAGCACCCGCTTCATGGCGCCGCCCAGCCGCGGCTTCCGGCTGCTGCGCGACGCGGTGCTGTCGCTGTCGCTGACGCAGGACTTCGTGCGGCCGCTCTACCACTGGCGCACCAGCCGGCCGCATGCCTACACCCGGTCGGCGCTGAACTGTGCGCATGACGATGATGCCCGCTTCACCGCCGGCCCAGGCCACGGTGCGCCGCCGCAGAACGTGCGACTGGGCGCAGAAGACTTCCTGCTCGACCACATCGGCGCCGGCTTCCACCTGCTGGTGTTCACCTCCACCGCGCTGCCGGCTGGCGTGCAGCAGGTGGTGCAGGCCGCCCGCCAGCGCGGCGTGCCGCTGCAGGTGCTGGCCATCGGCACGGCGCAGCCGGTGGCCGGCGCCGATGCGCACCTGCCCGATGCCGACGGCCGCGTGCGCCAGCGCTACGCCGTGCCGGCCGACGGCGCCGCCTACCTGCTACGCCCCGACCAGCATGTGTGCGCCCGCTGGCTGGTGCTGGACGCCGACCGCCTGCAGGCCGCCCTGGCCACCGCCCTTCCTGCCTGACCCGGAGACCCCACGATGACCTCCCACTCCCCCGGCCTCGACATCACTGGCCTGGAAACCGTCTACGACGCCCTGGCCACCGCCATCGACACCGCCGGCCCTGAGCGCAGCGAGCTGATGCTGGTGAAGCTGGCCCTGCTCCACGCCCAGGCGCTGGGCGATGCGGCGCTGTTCCAGCAGCAGCTGCAGACCGCGCTGCAGGACCTGTGATGGCACGCCAGATCCTGATCACCGGGGGCACCAGTGGCATCGGCGCCGGCATTGCCGCGGCGTTTGCGGCGCAGGGCGACCAGGTCACCGTCACCGGCGCCACTGCGACCGAGGTGGAAACCGCCGCCGGCCGCGCCGGCACGACCGCGCAGGTGCTGGACGTGCGCGACGGCGTCGCGGTGCAGGCCCTGGTGGCCGCACTGGGCCCGCTGGACGTGGTGGTGAACTGCGCCGGCGTGATCCGCCGCGGCGCCGAGCACGACCCGGTGGCCTTTGCCGACACGGTGGACATCAACCTCAACGGCACCATGCGGGTGTGCGCCGCCGCCCGCCCGGCGCTGGCCGCCCGGCGCGGCTGCATCATCAACACCGCGTCGATGCTCAGCTTCTTCGGCGGCGGGCTGGTGCCGGGCTACAGCGCCAGCAAGGGCGGCGTGGCCCAGCTGACCAAGAGCCTGGCGATCGCCTATGCGGCCGACGGCATCCGCGTCAACGCGGTGGCGCCGGGCTGGATCGCCACGCCACTCACGCAGGCGCTGCAGGACGATGCGGCGCGCAGCCAGCAGATCCTGGCGCGCACGCCGCTGGGCCGCTGGGGCACGCCGGCCGACGTGGCCGGGCCGGTGCTGTTCCTGGCCAGCGCCGCGGCGCAGTTCGTCACCGGCGTGGTGCTGCCGGTCGACGGCGGCTACCTCATCAGCTGAAGGAGACCGACCCATGATCGTGCAACTGCCCGGCATCCAGCCCGAGATCGCCATCACCGCCATCCCCGACGACGAGCGGGTGTGGGTGCCGCAAGCGCCGGGCGTGTGGTTCCGCCCGCTGCTGCTGAACACGGTGACCGGCAGCTGGTGCAACCTGCTGCGGGTGCGCAAGGCGGGCGTGCTGTCGCGCCACATCCATCCGTCATGGGTGACCGGCTATGTGATCCGCGGCGCCTGGCGCTACCTGGAGCACGACTGGGTGGCCACCGAAGGCAGCTTCGTCTACGAACCGCCGGGCGAGATCCACACCCTGGTGGTGGACGAGCAGGTCGGCGTCACCGAGATGATCACCTTCTTCAACATCCACGGGGCCATGGTCTATGTGGACGACGCCGGCCACACCACCGGCTACGAGGACGTGTTCACCAAGATCGCCATGTGCCGCCAGCACTACGAGGCCGTGGGCCTGGGCGGCGGCTACGTGGACCAGTTCGTGCGCTGATCAGCGCTCACCCTTGCGGTAGGGCTTCATCAGCGCCTGCGGGTAGGCCGCGCGCCGGGCCACCAGCACCAGGGCGACGATGGCCATCGCATAGGGCAGCATCAGGTACAGCTGGTAGGGCAGGGCCAGGCCCAGCGGGCCGCCGTCGGCGCCGGTGGCCTGCTGCAGGCGCAGCTGCAGCGCGTCGAAGAAGGCGAACAGCAACGCCCCCAGCAGCGCCTTGCCTGGGCGCCAGCTGGCAAACACCACCAGGGCCACGCACACCCAGCCGCGGCCGTTGACCATGTTGAAGTAGAACGCGTTGAAGGCGCTGAGCGTGAGGAAGGCGCCGGCCACGCCCATCAGCGCCGAGCCGGCCACGATGGCGCCGGTGCGCAGGCGCTGCACGTCCAGGCCCTGGCCCTCGGCGGCGGCCGGGTTCTCGCCCACCATGCGCACCGCCAGGCCCAGCGGCGTGCGGTAGAGCCCCCAGGCCACCAGCGGCACCGCCAGTAGCGCCAGCAGCGTGAGCGGCGTCTGCTGGTTCAGCACCGGGATCGGCAGCCCCTCCATCGGTGCGAACGGGGTGATGGTGGGCGGGCTGTCCACCTTGGGGAAGCTGACCCGGTAGGCAAAGCTGGCCAAGCTGGTGGCCAGCAGGGTGATGCCCAGCCCCGCCACATGCTGCGACAGCGTGAGCGTGACCGTCAGGAACGCGTGCAGCAGGCCGAAGGCCGCACCCACCCCGGCCGCCACCAACACACCGCCCCAAAGCCCCAGGCCGTTGTAGGCACCCAGCCAGCCGGCAAACGCACCGGCCACCAGGATGCCCTCGATGCCCAGGTTCAGCACGCCGGCCCGTTCACACAGCAGCACGCCCAGCGTGCCCAGGATCAGCGGCGTGGCAATGCGCAGCACCGCCACCCAGAACGGCGCGGCCAGCAGCAGGTCGATCAACTCAGCCATGGCGCCAACGGATCTTGTACTGCGTCAGCAGCGTGGCGATCAGCATCGTGATCAGGCTGACGGCGACGATCACATCGGCGATGTAGGTGGGCACGGCCACCGCGCGGCTCATGCTGTCGGCACCCACCAGGATGCCCGCCACGAAGATGGCCGCGGCCACCACGCCCAGCGGGTTCAGCGCCGCCAGCATGGCGATCACCACGCCGCTGCTGCCGTAGCCGGGCGACATGTCCAGCGTCACATAGCCGGCGCGGCCGGCCACCTCGATGGCGCCGGCCAGGCCGGCCAGCGCGCCCGACAGCAGCGCCACCTTCACCGCCACCCAGCCCACTGGCATGCCGGCGAAGGCCGCGGCGCGGGCGTTGGCGCCCACCGCACGGATCTGGAATCCCAGCGTGGTGAAGCCCAGCACCGCCCACAGCGCCAGCGCCAGCACCAGGGCCCACAGCAGGCCGGTGTGCACGCGGCTGCGCTCGACCAGCTTGCCCAGCTGCAGCGCGTCCTGGATGGCCACGCTCTGCGGCCAGCCCATGGCGCTGGTGTCCTTCATCGGCCCGTCGAGCAGGGCCGACACGCCCAGCAGCACGATGAAGTTCAGCAGCAGCGTGGTGACCACCTCGTCGACGCCCAGCCGGCTCTTCATCAGCGCCGGGCCCAGCAGCAGCAGCGCGCCGGCCACCGCGGCGGCGGCCATCATCAGCGGAAACAGCAGCCAGGCCGGCTGATCGAAGCCGGTGCCGCCATGCAGGCCGCCCACCGCCACCGCGGCCATGGCGCCGGCATAGAGCTGGCCCTCGCCGCCGATGTTGTAGAGCCGGGCGCGGAAGGCCACCGCCGCAGCCAGGCCGGTCAGGATCAGCGGCGTGGCGCGGGTCAGCGTCTCGGTCCAGGCGAAGCGCGAGCCGAAGCCGCCTTCCAGCAGCAGCGCGTAGGCCCGGCCCACTGGCGCGCCGGCCCAGGCCACCAGCAGCGACGTGACCAGCAACGTGGCCAGCACCGCGCCGATGGGCGCGGCCAGCAGCATGGCGCGGGAGGTCTGCGCCCGGCGTTCAAGCTGCATGGGCGCCTTCCTGGACGGCAGAGCCCGCCATCGCCAGGCCGATGGCGGCCAGCGTCCAGTCGGCCGCGGGGCGGGCCTCGGTGAGGCGGCCGTGGTGCATCACGGCGATGCGGTCGGCCAGCGCGAAAATCTCGTCCAGGTCTTCGCTGATCAGCAGCAGCGCAGCGCCGGCGGCACAGGCGTCCAGCAGCTGGCGGTGCACATAGGCCACCGCGCCGATGTCCAGGCCCCAGGTGGGCTGGTTGGCGACGATCAGCGCCGGCGGACCGGCGTGCTGCGGATCGCCCGCCAGGGCTCTTCCGAGAATGAGCTTCTGCATGTTGCCGCCCGACAGGCCGCGGGTGACGGTGTCCAGCCCGCCGCCCTCGGTGCCACGCACGTCGAAGCGCGTCACCAGGCCCTGCGCATGCGCCCGGGCCGCGCCGCGCCGCACGA
>JAGOBT010000249.1 GCA_017999135.1 Burkholderiaceae bacterium | reverse complement strand
GCCAGCGCGTCGGCGGCGTCGAAGCCGGGGCTCATGGGGTGCCTCCGTCCAGCAGGGCCGACAGGTCGGCCAGCAGCGCCGCGCTGGGGCGCAGCAGCTGCACGCCGGTGGGTGTGCCGTCGGCCTGACGCCAGCCGGGCCGCAGGCCCCGCACGAACAGGTAGAGCGCCCCGCCGAAGTGCTGGTCATGCCGGTAGTCGGGCAGCCGGTGCTGCAGCCAGCGCTGCAGCGCCAGGCTGTACAGCAGGGCCTGCAGCGGGTAGTGGTGGGCGGCCATGGCGGCCTGCAGCGCGGTGTCGGCGTAGTCGACCGGGCGGTCGCCCAGGTGGTTGCTCTTCCAGTCGACCACGAACCAGCGGCCGTCGTGCTGCAGCACCAGGTCGATGAAGCCCTTGAGGTAGCCCTGCAGCTGGCCGAAGCCCAGGCGCGGCGCCGGCCAGCCGTGCGCGGCCAGGGTGCGGGCCAGCGCGGCGGCCGTGAGCTGCGGCGCGGGCAGGTGGAATTCCAGCTCCACCAGGCGCTGGCGCAGGCCGATGGCCTGCAGGTGCAGCGGGCGGGCCGTGCCCACCGGCAGCGGCGCGGCCAGCACATCGGCCAGCATGGTCTTCAGCATGGCGGACAGCGCTGCGGGCTCGGCCCGGCCGGATGCGGCGCCGGCCGGCTGCGGCGGGTGGCGTTGCAGGGCCTGGGCTGCGGCGCCGGGCCAGGTGCGCGGGTCGCTGAAGTCGGCCAGTTCGAAGGCGGTGTGCACGCACACGCCGGCCTCGGTGCCGCGCGGGAAGCGCAGCACGTCGTGCGCGGGCAGGGCGGTGGCAGGTGCATCCGGCTCGGCCGGGGCGACGGCGCCGTCGTGGTCGGCGCCGGCGCGGGGTTGCAGCGGGCTGTCGGGCTCGGCCGGCGCGGCGGCTTCGCCATCGGCGCTGGCGCTGAGCTGGCTGAAGCTGCCGATCCACCAGCCGCGCGGCAGCACGGCCGGCGGCGGCAGGGCCTGCAGCGGGGAATCGCCGTCGCCGTCCGGCGGCAGCGGCTGGGCGGGCAGCGCCGGCAGCGGGCGCACGTCCACCACGCCGGGGCTGGCCAGCCGGGCCCAGGCGGCGTCCAGCTCCGACGGCGTGGCCGGCTTGCGCCTGGGGTTGAACCAGTCGGCCGCCTGCAGGCCGTCGCCCAGCAGCAGCCAGTTCAGCAGGCTGCGGGCACTCTCGGTGGTGCTGACATGGCGGCCCACCTGCACGCTGTAGCTGCCGGCCAGCAGATAGCAGCGGTGCACGGCGCGGGTCAGCGCCACATAGACCAGGCGCAGCATCTCGGCCGCCGCCTCGGCCTTGGCCTGCGCCTTGGCGGCGGCGGGGTCGAAGGCGGGGTCCAGCCCGGTGCGGAAGTCCAGCAACGCCTGGCCGTCGTTGTCATGGCCGGGCACGCCGTCCAGGCCGTCACCCCCCGGCGCCAGGCGGCCGTCCCACAGGAAGGGGCAGAACACGATCGGGTACTCCAGCCCCTTGCTCTTGTGGATGGTGACGATCTGCACCAGGTGCTGGTCGCTCTCCAGCCGCAGCTGGGTGGCGTCATCACCGCGGGTGGTGTCGCGCTGGGCCTGCAGCCAGCGCAGCAGGGCTTCGGGCGAGGGCAGGGTGGCGCTGGCCTGGTGCAGCAGCTCACCCAGGTGCAGCAGGTTGGTGAGCCGGCGCGCGCCGTCGGGCGTGGCCAGCAGGCGCTGGGCCACCTGCTCGGTCTGGCGCCATTGCTGCAGCACCACGCCCACGCCACGCTGGCGCCACAGGCTGCCGTGGCGGGCGTAGCGCTGCACCTGGTCCAGCCAGGCGGTTTCGTCACCGGCCAGGGCGTCGATGGCATGGGCTTCCAGGCCGTGCCAGCGGGTGGCCAGCGCCGCCTTCAGCAGGCCGCTGCGGCCGGGCTGCAGCATGGCGGCCAGCACCCGCTCCAGGTCGTCGGCATCGGGACCGTGGAACACGCTGGCCTGCGACAGCTCGACGCTGCCCACGCCCAGCGTGGCCAGCGCCTGGCGCATCCCGCTGCCCTGGGCATGGCTGCGCACCAGCACGGCGATGTGGCCGGCAGCCAGCGGCCGGCCGCCCAGGGTGATGTGGCCAGCACGGGCCTCTGCCAGCAGGCGGGCGATCTCGGCGGCGCAGGTGGCGGCGGCGCGCTGGCGGGCCTGCAGCTTGGGGGCCGGGCCGCTGCGGGTGCGCGGCAGCGTCCATACCTGCAGCGGGGCGCGGGGCTCGGTGGCATCCACCAGCGGCGCCTTGGGCTTGGCGCCTTCGGTCACCGGGTGGTAGCGCAGGCCGGGCTGCAGGAAGGCGTTGTCGTGCTGGGTGAAGAGGCTGTTCAGCGCGCTGATCAGCGGGCCGACGGCGCGCTGGTTCTCGCCCAGGGTGTACGTGGCCAGCGCCTCGCTGCGCGCCTGCAGGTAGGTGTGCAGGTCGGCATGGCGGAAGCTGTAGATCGCCTGCTTGGGGTCGCCCACCAGGAACAGCGGCGGCCCGTTTTCGCCTGCCGGCGGCGTGGCGTAGATGCGGCGGAACACGGCCCACTGCAGCGGGTCGGTGTCCTGGAACTCATCGATCAGCGCAGCCGGGAAGCGCTGGCGCAGCGCGGCGGCCAGGCCGGGCGCGCCGTCGTCGTGGGCATCGGCTTCAAGGCGCTGGTGCAGGTTGGCCAGCATGTCGTCGAAGGCCACCACCCGCTGGGCGCGCTTGGCGGCGCGCTGCTGCGCGGCGCCATCGTGCAGCAGCCGGCGCAGCAGGCGCAGGCGGGCCAATTGCAGGGCCCGGGTGCTGGCGGTGGCGGCGTCCAGCAGCTGCTGGGCGGTGGTGAAGAACGGGTGCGCCGGCGGTGTCTGGCCTTTCTTGGCGCGCAGGTCCAGCATGGCTGTGCCCAGCAGGGCCAGGCTGTCCGGCAGGGTGGCCGGTGGGTGGTCTGCTGCCAGCACAGCATCCCAGTCGGCCACTGCGGCCTGCACCTGCGCGGGCTTGTAGTAGGAGCCATGCAGCCTGGGCAGGCTGTCGAGCAGCAGGGCCAGCACGGCATCACGCTGGCCGAGCCAGGTGGCGCGGGCCGCGGCCCAGGCAGTGGCCAGCGACGCCCGGCGCGCTGCGCGGTCATCGGGGGCGTCGATGCCGTCGGGCCACAGCTGGCGGGCCAGCGGCCGGGCCAGCTGGCGCTGCAGCAACTGCAGCCAGCGGGTGGGGCTGTCGCCGCACGCCAGCAGGTGGGCGGTCAGCACCGGGTCGGCGTCGGGGCCGGCCACATGGCGGCGCCAGAAGTCGTGCACCGCCTCGGCCAGCAGGGCGCTGTCGTCGGCCAGCAGGTCCTGCACCAGCGGCATCTGCGCGGCCAGCGGGGTGTCGGCCAGCGCGCGCTGGCAGAAGCCGTGGATGGTGAAGATGGCCGCTTCGTCGAAGCCCAGCAGCGCGGCGCGCAGGCGGGCGGCCAGGTCGGCCGGGTCGGCGCCCTGGGCCTGCAGGCGGGCCAGCAGCCGGGGCACGAAGGGGTCGGCGCCGGTGGCGGCGGGGGCCTCCAGCCCGGCCAGGGTGTCGACCAGGCGCTGGCGCAGCCGTTCACGCAGCTCGGCGGTGGCAGCATTGGTGAAGGTGACCACCAGGATCTGCTGCACCGTGAACCGCCGCTCCAGCAGCAGGCGCAGCACCAGGCCGCAGATCGCCCACGTCTTGCCGGTGCCGGCCGATGCCTCGATCAGCCGCACGCCGCCCAGCGGCACGCTGAAGACATCCAGTGCCTGCGGGTGGGTCATGCCGCTGTGCCGTCGTCCAGGTGGGCGAACAAGGGTTCCAGCACCTGAGCGCTGACCGCCTCGAAATCGGCCAGGCCGCCTTCCAGCGGATCAGGCCGGCCGCGCCAGACCAGCCGGTGCGCGGGGTCGGCCTGCTCGGCGAACGGGCGGCGGTCGCTGGCCACCCAGGCACCGCGGGCGGCGCCCAGGCCGCGGCTGGCGGCCATCCAGGCCCAGGCCGTCTTGGGCAGGAAAGGCAGCGGCTGCCGCTGCCCCTGCGCCCACAGGCCCATCAGCTGCTGCAGCAGCGGCAGCGGGTCGTCCACGGTGCGGAAGCCGAAGCGCGCACCACGCCCCAGCCAGCGGGTGCGGCCGGCCACGCCGGCCGGCGCGCAGGCGCACAGCGCCAGGTGGGCCAGCCAGGCCTGCAGGTGGTCGCCAGCGCGCGGCTCGTCGTAGCGGTGCAGCAGCAGGCCGTCGGCACGCAGGCCGGTCAGCGTGATGTCCAGCGGCCAGACCTGGCCCGCGCCGTCGACGTCGAGGGTGAACGGCAGGCTGGCGCTGTGCGGTGGCAGCAGCGGCGCGCGGCCGGCATCGGCCAGGGCCTGGGCGTGGGCGCGCAGCAGCGGCAGTTCGGCGTCGACCACCTGCCGGCCCACCGGCCCGCCGGGCAACTGGGTGCCAGCCAGCGCCAGTGCGGCCAACGTGCCGTCGTCCACCGGCGCGCCATCGTCGGCGGCTTGCAGCAGCGTGGGCAACAGGCGGTCGGCCAGGTCTTGCCGGGCCAGGAAGTCGGCCAGGAAGGGTTCGTCGTCCGACAGGGTCTCGTCGGGTTGCCGCAGTGTGACGCCCAGCCGCTGCAGCAGGGCCCGTGCCGGGTGGCGGAAGAAGCGTTGCAGCTGCTCCAGCGACAGCGGCGCCGGCGCGGGCGCGGGCAGCGGCTGGGTGAAGAAGGCGGTGGCAGCCAGGGCGTCGCCGTCGGGCTCGTCGTCGTCGCTGCCTTCTGCGGCAGAGGTTTCGGCCGGAGTGGACGGGGTGTCGTCGTCGGTACTGTCGGCGGTTTCGTCGGCGGTTTCTTCGGCGGTGTCCTCGGCAAGATCGCCCGGATCGCCAGCGCCCCCCAACGGTGGTGTCTGCCCGCGCGCCGCAACCTGGCCGGCCGCCAGTGCGGCCGCGTACTCGCCGTGGAAGCTGCGCAGGCGCAGGTCTGCCTGTGGCTGGAAGCCACGCACATCGAAGGCCTGCAGCGGGTGCTGCACCACCAGATGGGCCAGCACGTCGGGCCGGGGCGCGTCGATGGCCGGCACCAGCACGTCCAGCAGTTCGGACACCAGCACCGACGGTGGCAGGTGGCTGTTGTCGCGCACGCTGCGGCCGGTGTGGCTGAGGTACAGCCGCTCGCGCGTGGCCAGCAGCAGGTCGAGGAACAGGTTGCGTTCGTCCTGCCGGCGCTGGCGGTCGCCGGGGCGGGGGTGCTGGGCGATCAGGTCGAACTCGGCCGGGCGGTTGGCGCTGGGGAAGGCGCCGTCGTTCAGCCCCAGCACGCACACCATGCGGTACGGCAGGCTGCGCAGGCTGGGCAGGGCCGAGAAGGTGATGCGGCCGGTGGGCACGCCGCCGCGGGCGGGGTCGTCCAGCGCCTGGGTGAGGGCCTGGCGCACGACATCCAGCGCCAGCGGCAGCGTGGGCGCGCTGCCGGCCCAGGTGTCGGCCAGGCCCTGGATGGCGGCGCGCAGGTCGGCCAGCGCGTCGGCACCCGCCGTGTCGGCATGCAGCAGGCTGTCGATCAGCGCGGTGAGCAGCGGCGGCCAGTCCTG
>JAGOBT010000248.1 GCA_017999135.1 Burkholderiaceae bacterium | reverse complement strand
GCTCCCAGCCGAAGGCGGCCAGGCCGTGCACCGCGGCCACCTCGGGCGCGGCATCCACCGCCGGCAGCGCCAGCTTCAGCAGCGTGGGCGCGTCGCCCAGGTTGAAGGCGTGGTACTGGCCCAGCTTGATGGCGGCCAGATCCCGCGGATGGTCGTGCGCCAGTGCGCCGTGCAGCGCCAGCGCGCCGCCGATGTCGCCGTCGACCCAGCGGGCCACGGCCTCGGCCACGCGGCGCTCGCGGTCGGTGGCGGGCAGGTTGGCAGCGCGGGCGCGGGCCAGGTGGGCGCGGGCCTTGGGCGGGCCGGCGGGTGATTCGCTGAACATCCACAGCACGGCCGCCCAGGTCTGCACCACCAGGCTGTGGTCCACGTCGGCCGCTGGCAGCACCTGCAGGATGCTGGGCGTGTAGCCCAGGAAGCCGTGGACGAAGCCGTGCACCGCCGCCACGCTGTCGGCGTGCTGCAGCGTGATCGGGTGGCCGAAGGGGTCGGTGGCGGTGTGCATGGCTGCGCTCATCCCCAGCTGAGGGCGGAGAGGTCGTTGGCCGAGATCGGCATGTCCTTCCACACGCCCTTCAGCCGGGCGGCGGCCACGGTGATGGCGGTGGGCTGGTACAGGTAGGCCAGCACCGCGTCGTCGGCCACCAGGCGCTGGGCCTCGGCCAGCAGCTTCAGGCGTTGCGGCACGTCGGCCGTGCTGTTGATCTGCGCCCACAGTGCGTTGAATTTCGCGCTTTCGTAGTTCCAGTAGTAGCCCGGCCGCGCGAAGTTGCCGAAGTCCAGCGGTTCCACGTGGCTGATGATCGTCAGGTCATAGGCCTTCTGGCCGTACACGCCGCTCAGCCACTGCGCCCATTCCACGTTCTCCTGCTTGGCCACGATGCCCACCTTGGCCAGCATGGCGGCGATCACCTCGCCGCCGGTGCGGGCGTAGGGCGCGGGCGGCAGCTTCAGGCTCAGCTCCAGCGGGGTGGTCACGCCGGCCTCTTTCAGCAGCGCGCGGGCGCGGTCGGGGTTGAAGGCGTTCACCGCGGTCAGGTCCACGTAGCCCGGCGCGCCGGGCACATAGAAGCTGCCGATGGGCGCGCCGAAGCCGTTGGCCACGCCGTCGACCACCTGCTTGCGGTCGATGGCCATGGCGATGGCCCGACGCACCCGCACATCATCGAGCGGCTTCTTCTTGTTGTTGATGGCCAGCACCGTCTTGGCGCGGGTGCCGCCCACCAGCACCTGGAAGCGCTTGTCGGCGCGGAACTGGTCCAGGTTGCGCGCTGCGGCCACGCGCGGGAACAGGTCCACATCACCCGCCAGCAGCGCCGCCACCTGCGCCGCCGCGTCGCTGATGAAGCGGATGGTGACGCGCCGCAGCGCGATGGCCTTCACATCCCGGTAGCCGTCCCAGCGCGTCAGCACCAGGTTGTTGCCCTTGGCCCAGCTGTCCAGCTTGAACGGGCCGGTGCCCACCGGCTGGGTGTTGTTGGTGGCCGCGCTCTTGGGCTCGACGATGACCGCCGTGGCCTGGCCGATCTGGAACAGGAAGTCGGGGTTGGTGTTCTTCAGCGTGATGACGATGGTGAGATCGTCCGTCGCGCGCATGTTGACGATGTTGGCAAACACCGCCTTGTCCTTGTTGGTACTGCCCTCGGCCACCGCGCGCTCGAAGGCGAACTTCACCGTGGCGGCGTTGAACGGCTCGCCGTTGTGGAACTTCACGCCCGGGCGCAGCGTGAAGGCCCAGGTCTTGTTGTCGGGTGTCACCGTCCAGCTGGTGGCCAGCAGCGGGGCAATGGTGCTGTCGGCGCGGATCTTGGTCAGTGTCTCCAGCACGTTGTACTGCACCACCTCGGCGATGGCCGATGCGGCGCCGGCGGTCGGGTCCAGGCCGGGCGGCTCCAGGGTCATCGCCAGCACCAGGCTGTCCTTCTTCGGCTGGGCCCAGGCGGCGGGCGCCAGGCCGGCCAGGGTGGCGGCGGCGGTGGCAGAGGCGGCGGCAGACAGGGCGGTGCGGCGGCGGATCATCCAGGGCTCCCGTGCGGCAACAGGCCGCGTGGCTGGGATGGTAGCGGCGCCGTTCGGTTCAATGCCTGTGCCCGGTCAAGTGCGCCGGGCGGGCACACGCCTCGGTCAGACCAGGGCCTGCACCGCCAGAAAGTGGCACACGCTGCCGGTGATGACGAACAGGTGCCACACCAGGTGGCTGTAGGCCAGCCGCCGGTCGAGCAGGAAGAACAGGCAGCCCAGCGAATAGGCCAGCCCGCCGGCCACCAGCAGGCGCAGGCTGTCCGGCGGCAGCTGGGCCAGCATCGGCAGGGCCACCGCCGCCACCAGCCAGCCGAAGGCCAGATAGAGCAACGTGGACGCCAGCCGGTTCTGCAGCCGGTCGCCCAGCTTCAGCGCCATGCCCACCAGGGCCAGCACCCACACCGCCGCCAGCGTGCCGCCGCCCTCGCCGCGCTGCAGGGCGGCCAGCGCATAGGGCGTGAAGCTGCCGGCGATGAACAGGAAGATCACCGCGTGGTCGCACTTGCGCAGCCAGCGCTTGGCTCGGCCCACGGGCGCCGCGTGGTACACGGCCGACACCAGGTACATCAGCACCATGCTGCCGATGAACACGCTGGCGCCCAACTGCCGCAGCGGGTGCTGGTTGGCGCCCACCTGCTGGGCCAGCGCCGGCATGGCGGCCAGCGCCAGCACGCAGCCCAGTGCGTGGCTGGCGGCGTTGGCGCGCTCTTCCCGGCCTGTCTGGCTGAAGGCCATGTCGTCGTGCATGCGCTTCCCCGTCTGCGTCGGTGCTCCGGCAGCGCCGGGCCATGGCAGGGTTGTCGGCCGCAGACCGACCGCGCTGCAGGGCGCAGTTGTGCCCGGCGCATTGCAGGTGCAACCAGATGTGCCCGGCTGCGCGGCGGCCACGCGGCTTTGCAAGCCAGCAAAAGCCCGGCCACCGGGCGGCAGCACAATCTGCGCCCACGATGACCCGCCCCACCGAGCACCCTGTCGCCCTGGCCGTGTCGGCCTGCCTGCTGCTGGCCGCCAGCCCCGCCTTGCGCGCCCAGCAGGCTGCCGCGCCCGCTGCGGCCGCGGCGTCTGCCCCGGCACGGCCGCAGCAGGTGGAGGTGACCGGCACCACCGCCCCCGAAAGCAGCGACGAACGCCGCCGCGCCACCGCCAGCCGCATCACCTACGGCCGTGAAGAGCTCGACCGCATGGGCGACGCCAGCCTGGGCGAGGTGCTCAAGCGCCTGCCCGGCGTCACCCTGGGCGGGCCGCCCGGGCGCGGTGGCCAGGTGCGCATGCGCGGCATGGGCGGGGGCTACACGCAGATCCTGATCGACGGCCAGCGCATGGCGCCGGGCTTCTCGCTCGATTCGATCGCGCCGGAGCAGATCGAGAAGATCGAGATCATGCGGGCGCCGGTGGCCGAGTTCGGCACACGCGCCATCGCCGGCACCATCAACGTGGTGATGCGCAGCGACTTCAAGCGCAAGGCCAACGAGTTCAAGCTGGGCGGCGGTGCCGACGGCAGCCGGCCGCAGCTGGGTGCCAGCTGGGCCACCAACGGCCAGGCCGACACGCTGGGCTACAACCTGTCGGCCACGCTGTTCCAGGGCGGGCGGGACGATGTCACCGACATCCGCACCGTCGCGCGCAATGCGGCCGGCGCCATCATCCGAGACCAGCAGGTGCACAGCACCACCGAGGGCACCCGCCAGGGCCTGTTTGCCAACGCCCGGCTGCAGTGGCGCCTGGGCCCGGGCGAGGGCCTGGACCTGCAGCCCTTCCTGAACCTGGTGCGCACCCGTGGCACCAGCCTGGCACTGCTGGACCAGCCGGTGGGTGCCACCGTGCCGTACACCCGCGCCACTGGCGACAGCGAGACCACCTGGCAGATGGCCCGCCTGAACGGCACCTGGACCACCGGCACCGGCAGCGGCGGCCGGCTGCTGGTGCGCTTTGGCGGCCGGCTGTCCGACGCCGACACCCGCAGCAGCCGGCAGGAGACCGGCGGCAGCAGCGGCCTGGCGCGCCAGCGCACCGACGACAGCGGCAACCGCGAGGTGTCGGTCGACATGAACGGCAAGTTCTCGCAGCTGATCGCCGAGCGCCACAGCGCCAGCGCCGGCTGGGAGCTGGAGCGCACCACCCGCGACGACCGCCGCAGCATCACCATCAACGGCCAGCTGCAGACGGCCGAACTCGACGAGAACCTCAGCGCCCAGGTGCAGCGCGTGGCGCTGTACGCGCAGGACGAGTGGGAATGGACCAAGCAGTTCTCGTTCTACGTCGGCGCCCGCTGGGAGGCGATCGACACCCGCAGCGATGCCTTGCAGAACCGCGCGGCCGTGGCCAACCGCAGTGCGGTGTTTGCGCCGCTGGCGCACATGGTGTGGAAGTTCCCCGATGCCCCGCGTGACCAGCTGCGCCTGAGCCTGACGCGCAGCTACCGCAGCCCCAACCTGAACCAGCTGATCGCCCGGCCCACCTGGTCGACCGAGCACGAGAACCTGGGCGAGACCAACAGCGCCAGCAAGCCCGACCGGGTGGGCAACCCCGCGCTGAAGCCCGAGCTGGCCTGGGGCCTGGAACTGGGCTACGAGCACTACCTGGACGCCGGCGGCGTGCTCAGCGCCAATGTCTACCTGCGCCGCATCGACGACCTGATCCGCACCGTGCGCAGCAATGCGCCGGTGGTGGTGCCCTGGGCCACCGTGCCGCGCTACCTGGCCCAGCCGCAGAACGTGGGCAGCGCCGATGCCGCCGGGCTGGAGCTGGAAGCCAAGGCGCGCCTGGTGGACCTGTGGCCCGGCGCGCCCGCCGCGGTGCAGGGCATCAGCCTGCGCGCCAATGCCAGCCTGATGTGGAGCCGCGTGGCCGGCGTGCCCGGCCCCGACAACCGGCTCGAAGGCCAGGCGCCGTGGACAGCCAACCTGGGCGCCGACTGGCCGGTCAAGGGCCTGCCGCTGACGGTGGGCGCCAGCCTGAACTACACGCCCGGCTTCCGCGTGCAGGAGATCGACGACCGCTTCACCCGCCAGGGCGCCAAGCCGGTGCTCGACCTGAACGCGCTGTGGAAGTTCAACCCCGACGCCAGCCTGCGCCTGACCGTCAGCAACGCCAGCGCGCACCGCTATGACAGCGGCAGCACCATCCTGCTGGCCGACGGCAGCAGCGAGGCCACCGACAGCCGCGCCCGGACCAGCACCACGGTCAACCTGCGCGGCGAGTTCAGGTTCTGAGCCTGGCGGTGCCCGGCCCGGCGGGCAGGCGGCCTGCACCGGCGTGCCGGCGTCTTGGCGCTGCCCCCCGATCTGGTGGGGGTTGGTGGGCAGGCACAAGGCTTTGTAACCGTCTAGATTTCACGGTTTGGATGTTCGCGACCGCACCCTTCGCGGTCGTGTGTCCGCTCTGGAGCCTCACCTTGTCACTCAAATCCTTGCCCGCTGCACTGAAGACTGCGGCACTGTCACTCGGCCTGCTGTTGCAGGCCCCCGTCCACGCCGGCCTGATCAGCGGCAGCTGGGATCCGGAATTTGGCACTGCGCTGCCTGGATTGAGCTGGGCGGCCTATGC
>JAGOBT010000246.1 GCA_017999135.1 Burkholderiaceae bacterium | reverse complement strand
TTGACCGCATCGATGCTGTAGGCCTGGCGGCTGGTCTCGGCCCGGCCGCTGCGGCCGACGGGCGGCTTCAACGGCATGTCGGGGTCGGGGTTGCGGGCGACCAGGTAGAACTCCAGCTCGGGCGCCACCACCGGGTTCCAGCCCTTGGCGACATACAGGTCGCACACCCGGCGCAGCACACTGCGCGGGGCGAACGGCACCAGGTGGCCGTCCTTGTCGTAGCAATCATGGATGACCTGGGCCGTGGGGTCGATCGCCCAGGGCACGATGCGCGCCGTGGTCGGGTCGGGCCGCAGGTGCATGTCCATGTCGGTGGGGCTGATGACGTCGTAGTACGGCCCCTCCTCAGGGAATTCACCGGTCACGCCCATCGCCACCACCGCTTGCGGCAGGCGCATGCCGCGGTCTTCGGTGAATTTCAATCGGGGCAGGATCTTGCCGCGGGCCACGCCGGTCAGGTCGGGCACCAGGCACTCGATCTCAGTCACACGCTGCTCGTTGAGCCAGTTTTCCAGATCGCTGAAGCTGAAGTTTTCTCGGTTCACCATGGAACACCTTGGGTCGGGTTTCGGGGGGCAGGGTGCCTGTGCTTGTGGCATGGCACCGGGGTGTGGCGCGGTGGGCGCCGTGGTGGGTGGGCACTAAGGAATCGGGTTGCGGTGCGGGCTGTGGTGCAGCGCCTGCCAGGCACGGGTGGCATCGCCGAAGGCGGTCAGCAACTGCATCGACACCGGGTTGGCAGCCGCCTGCCATTCGGGGTGCCATTGCAGGCACAGGTTGAAGCCGGGCGCCGTCTCGACCGAGAACGCCTCGACGATGCCATCGGGCGCCACCGCCTCCACACGCAAGCCCAGTGCCAGCCGGTTGACCGCCTGGCCATGCAGCGAGTTCACCTGGAAGCTGCTGCGCCCGACGATCTGCGCCAGCCGGCCGCCCGGCAGCACCTGCACCGGGTGCACGTCGGCGTACTGCACCTCGGCGGGCTGGCCGCTGACCGATCGGTGGTCGTTGAACGGCCCCACTTCCTGCACCGCCTGGTGCAGCGACCCGCCCAGCGCCACGTTGGTCTCCTGCGTGCCGCGGCAGATGGCGAACAGTGGCAGGCCCATGGCCAGCGCCTGGCGGATCAGCGGCAGGGTCCAGGCGTCGCGCGCCGGGTCCAGCGGCAGGCTGGGGTCGTGCACGTCTTCACCGAAGTGGCTGGGGTGCACGTTCGACGGTGACCCGGTCAGCAGCACGCCGTCGGCCAGCGCCAGCAGACCGGGGATCTCGTCGGCCTCGGCCGTGGGCACGATCAGCGGCGTGCAGCCGGCCAGCCGCACCGCGTCCACGTACTTCTGGCCGGCGATGTGGAACGGGTGGTCACCGAGCTGGCGGTTGCAGGCGGGCACCAGCACCAGGGGCTTGGGCAGGCAGGCGGTCATGCGAGGGCGTCTTTCAGGCGGTACCAGGCCATGCCCAGCACCAGGGCGGGCATGCGCAGCAGCCGGCCGCCGGGGAAGGGCCGGTGGCGCAGGCGGCTGAAGGTGTCGAAACGGGAGGCGTCGCCGGCCATGGCCTCGGCCACCACCCGGCCGGCCAGGCCGGTGAGCGCCAGGCCGTGGCCCGAAAAGCCCTGCAGGTAATACACCTGCGGGCAGCCGGGCAGGCGGCCGAAGTCGGGCGCGCGGTTCATCGAGATGTCGACGAAGCCGCCCCAGGCATGGGTGACCGGCGTGCCGGCCAGTTTGGGAAAGGTGCCGACCATGCGCTGGCGCATGCGCTCGGCCAGGTTCATCGGCGTGGCCGTGCTGTAGCTGACCCGGCCGCCGTAGACCATCCGGTAATCGGCACTGAAGCGGAAGTAGTCGAGCACGAAGTTGTTGTCGCACACCGCCGAGCCGCTGGGGATCAGCTGGCGCGCCAGGGCTGCATCCACCGGCGCGCTGGCCACGATGTAGGTGCCCACCGGCATGATGCGCGATTCGAGCGACGGCGCGACGCCCTGCAGGTAGACGTTGCCGGCCAGCAGCACCTGGCGCGCGGTGATGCGGCCGTTGGCGGTGTGCAGCACCGGCCGGTCGTCCTGGGTGAGGGCGGTGACAGCCGTGCCCTCGTGGATCGTGACCCCCAGCCCGGCGGCCGCCTGGGCCAGGCCCAGCGTGTACTTCAGCGGATGCAGGTGGCCTGAGCGTGGATCATGCACGGCCGCGCAGTAGCGCGGGCTGTCGATCCACTGCGGCAGGTCGGCCTGCGCGATGCGTTGCATCGGATAGGCATAGGCCCGTTCCAGGTGGTCGGCGCCGTCCAGCAGGTCACGCGCCTTGCCGGCGCTGGTGGCCACGCCCAGGTAGCCGTCGCGCCAGTCGCAGTCGATCTGGAAGCGGGTGCAGCGCTGGCGGATCAGGTCCAGCGCCTCGATCGACATGCCGAAGACCCGCCGGGCTTCGTCCAGTCCCAGCTGGTCTTCGATCTCGGCCTGGTCGCAGGCCAGTCCGTGGATGGCCTGGCCGCCGTTGCGCCCGCTGGCGCCGAAGCCGACTTCACGCGCTTCCAGCAGGCGCACCGAGAAGCCGCGGTCGGCCAGCTCGATGGCGGCCGACAGCCCCGCCAGCCCGCCGCCGACGATGGCCACATCGCAGTCAGCATCGCCCTGCAGCGCCGGATGCCGTGCCGCCCGCACCGCCGTGTCGGCGTAGTACGAGTGGCGCGTGAGTTCACGATCGACGCTGAGGAAATGCATAAGGTGTTGCGCTAGGCAGTGTCCTTGTGACGGGTTGCGGGGCGGTGCGGCGCGAGGTCAGGCGTGGCGGCGGATGGCGCCACGCACGGTGTCGACGATCTGGTCGATCTGGCTGCGCTCGATGATCAGCGGCGGGCTCAGCGCCAGCGTGTCGCCGGTGGTGCGGATCAGCACGCCACGTTCGTAGCAGTCCAGGAAGATGTCGAACGCGCGCTTGGCCGGGCTGCCGGCGATCGGCGCCAGCTCGATGCCGGCCACCAGGCCGATGTTGCGGATGTCGATCACGTTGGGTTCGCCCCGCAGCGAGTGCACCGCATCGGCGAAGTAGCCCTGCAGCTCGCTGGCGCGGGTCAGCAGGCCTTCTTCCTCGTAGGTGGCCAACGTGCCCAGCGCCGCAGCGCAAGCCAGCGGATGGCTGGAATAGGTGTAGCCGTGGGCGAACTCGATCAGGTGCTCGGGCCCGGTCATGAACGCGTCATGGATGTGCTGCTTGACGGCGACCGCGCCCATGGGCACCGCGCCGTTGCTCAGGCCCTTGGCCATCACGATCATGTCCGGCGTCACACCGAAGGTGTGCGACCCGAACGGGTTGCCGGTGCGGCCCCAGCCGGTGATCACCTCGTCGAAGATCAGCAGGATGCCGTGCTTGTCGCAGATCTCGCGCAGCTTCTGCAGGTAGCCCTGCGGCGGAATCAGCACGCCGGTGGAGCCCGCCACCGGCTCGACGATCACCGCGGCGATGCTGCTGGCATCGTGCAGGTTGACCAGGTCTTCCAGGTTGTTGGCGAACTCGGCACCGTGCACCGGCTGGCCCTTGCTGAAGGCGTTGCGCGCCGGGTCGTGCGTGTGGCGCAGGTGGTCGGTGCCATGCACCATGGTGCCGAAGGTCTTGCGGTTGCCCACCATGCCGCCGACCGAGATGCCGCCGAAGTTGACCCCGTGGTAGCCGCGTTCGCGGCCGATCAGCCGGGTGCGGGTGCCGTCGCCACGCACGCGGTGGTAGGCGATCGCCATCTTCAGCGCCGTCTCGACCGACTCGGAGCCCGAGTTGGTGAAGAAGATCTTGTTCAGCCCGGCGGGGGTGAGCTTGGCCACCTTGTCGGCCAGCTCGAAGGCCTTGGGATGCGCCATCTGGAACGGCGGCGCATAGTCCATCTCGGCCGCCTGCTGCTGGATGGCCTGCACGATCCGGGGCCGGTTGTGGCCGGCGTTCACGCACCACAGGCCGGCCACGGCGTCGAGCACCTGGCGGCCTTCGTCGGTCCAGTAGTGCATGCCCTGGGCCCTGACGAACAGCCGCGGGTTCTTCTTGAACTGGCGGTTGGCGGTGAAGGGCATCCAGTAGGCGTCCAGCGCCGCACCACGCGGGCCCTGGACGAACTGCGCCAGCGGGTTGGCCGCAGCGGCAGCGGTGGGGCTGGTGTCGTCGGGTGCTTCGAGGTCGGTGGTGCTCATCGTCGGGCTCCTGGCTGGGGTGTTGGCGGCGTGCTGGGTCGCGAGTGTGCGCGATGCCGCGCAACATCATGCAGTCTAGACACGGTTCAGCGCAATGTGCTTGCGCAATGCAGGGTCGCTGGCGGCGGGCTCCGCATAGAATTGCGTCAAACAGTTATGAAACTGCAGAAAATGCCATCCACTGCCAGCAAGCCGCAACTCGATGCGATCGACCGCCAGATTCTGGACGCTCTGCAGCACGACGGCCGGCTGTCGAACGTGCAGCTGGCCGAACGGGTGCACCTGTCGCCGTCGGCCTGCCTGCGGCGGGTGAAGCAGCTGGAAGAGAACGGCGTGATCGGCCAGTACGTCGCCCTGCTCAACCCCAAGGCGCTGGGGCAGCACGGCACCTGCTTCTCGATCATCAACCTGCAGACCATGAGCGACGGCGTGCTCAAGGGTTTCGAGCAGGCGGTGCGCGACGAGCCCGAGATTCTCGACTGCTTCTACGTGGCCGGCAGCAACGACTACCTGATCCGCTTCAGCTACCGGGATGCCGAAGACCTGGAGCGCTTCCACACCCAGGTGCTGATGCGCCTGCCGGGCGTGGAACGCAGCAATTCGATGCTGGTGCTGCGCACGGTCAAGAAGACCACCGCGCTGCCGGTGTAGCGCGATCAGCCAGCGCTGCTGGCCACGGCCGCCACCCGCTGGGCGCAGCAGTCGGCCTCGGCGGCCAGCTGGGCGCGGGCTTCGGGGTAGATCAGCGACTCTTCCAGCGCGATGTGCTCGTGGTACAGCGCGGTGAACACCGCCACAGCGTGGCGCAGGGTGTCGATGTCGTACCAGCTGTAGCCCTGGGCCACGGCCTGCAGCATCGGCTCCAGCGCGAGCCAGTCTTCTTCCAGCCAGCCGTGGTCTTGCTGCAGGCGCAGCACATGCTGGATCAGCGCCTTGTCGCCCTTGCGGATCAGCGGCGGGAACACCTGCGCCTCTTCGGCGGCATGGTGCTGCCGTGCGTGGGTGTTGAAGAACTGGCAGATGGCCTTGGCGCTGCGGCGCACCGCGGGCTCGGTGCCCAGCGAATCCAGCTGGTCGACAAACTGCTGCAGGTCGGCCAGCAAGGTCACCATGCTGTGGTGGGTGCGGTCCAGCGCGTCCAGCGGGGGCAGCGCAGGCGCGGGCGGGCGTGCGGCACGCGGGCTGCGGGTGCGCGGGGTGACGGCTTGTGCATTCATGGCAGATCCTCCTGGCTTGGCAACGTCGATGCCATGCATTCAATCAGCCACGGCCTGCCGGCCTTTGCGCAGGATCAAGCCTGGCGGGCGCGCTGGCCGGCGAGGTAGGTCCAGACGAAATTCGCCGCCGCATTGCTGGTGAGCTCGGCATGGTCGTAAGGCGGTGCCACCTCCACACAGTCCATGCC
>JAGOBT010000247.1 GCA_017999135.1 Burkholderiaceae bacterium | reverse complement strand
CACCTACGGCGCAGTGGCTGCGGCTGCCGCCAGGCTGACGCCGCCCACCGACGTGCCGCTGAAGGACCCCAAGACCTGGACCATCGCCGGCCAACCGGTGCTGCGGCTGGACACCGTGGCCAAGACCACCGGCGCCCAGGTCTACGGCATGGACCTGCAACTGCCTGGCATGCTCAACGCGGCCATCCGCGACTGCCCCATCGTCGGCGGCAAGCTCAAGTCCTTCGACGCCAAGGCGGTGATGGGTCTGCCCGGCGTCAAGCAGGTGGTGCGGGTGAGCGACACGGCCGTGGCCGTGGTGGCCACCACCTGGTGGCGGGCCAAGAAGGCGGTGGACGCCTTGCCCATCGTGTGGGACGAAGGTCCGCATGCCAGGCTGGACAGCGCCGCCATCGCCCAGATGCTCAAGGCCGGGCTGGACGCGCCCGAGGGCCTGGTGGGCCACACCGCCGGCCAGCCGAAGGAAGCGCTGACCGCTGCCGCCCGCACCATCGAGGCGGTCTACAGCTTTCCGTACCAGAACCATGCCTGCATGGAGGTGATGAACGCCACCGCCCGCTGGACACCCGAGCGCTGCGAGGTCTGGACACCCACCCAGAACGGCGAAGCCGCGCTGGCCGCCACCGCCGAGGCCGCCGGCCTGCCCGCAGCGCAGTGCGAGGTCTACAAGATCCACCTGGGCGGCGGCTTCGGCCGGCGTGGCGCCACCGACTGGGTGCGCCAGGCGGTGGCCATTGCCAAGGCCCTGCCCGGCACGCCGGTCAAGCTGGTCTGGAGCCGCGAAGAGGACATGCAGCATGGCTTCTACCACCCGGTCACCCAATGCAAGCTGAAGGCCGGGGTGGACGCCCAGGGCCAGCTCACCGCGCTGCACATGCGCATTTCGGGCCAGTCCATCCTGGCCGGGCTGTTCCCGCAGAACATGCGTGACGGGCTGGACCCGGTGGTCTTCCAGGGCCTGAGCAAGGGCGGCGCCGAAGGCACGCTGGGCTATGCCTTTCCGAACCTGCTGATCGACCATGCGATGCGCAACCCGCCGGTGCGGCCGGGCTTCTGGCGCGGGGTCAACCTGAACCAGAACGCGGTGTACCTGGAGTGCTTCCTCGACGAGGTGGCCCATGCGACCAAGCAAGACCCGCTGGCCCTGCGCCAGAAGCTGCTGGCCGGCAGCCCGAAGCACCTGGCGGTGCTGAACGCGGTGGCCCAGCGCGCCGGCTGGGGCACACCCGCCAAGCCGGTCAACGGCCAGCCAGTGCACTGCGGGCTGGCACAGATCATGGGCTTCGGCAGCTATGTGGCGGCCTGCGCCGAGGTCTCGGTCAGCGAGGACGGCACGCTCACGGTGCACCGCATCGTCGCCGCCACCGACTGCGGCCACGCGGTGAACCCGCAGCAGATCGAGGCCCAGGTGGAAGGCTCGTTCGCCTACGGCCTGTCGGCCGCGCTGCTGGGCGAATGCACGCTGGAGAACGGCCGCTTCGTGCAGACCAACTTCCACAACTACCCGGTGCTGCTGATGGCCCAGATGCCCAAGGTCGAGACCATCGTCATGCCGTCGGGCGGCTTCTGGGGCGGCGTCGGCGAGCCCACCATCGCGGTGGCGGCGCCGGCGGTGCTGAACGCGATCTTCGCCGCCACCGGCCGGCGCATCCGCGACCTGCCGTTGAAGAACCAGAACCTGAAGCGCACATGAGATTGGCCTGGCTGGCTCTGGCCATCGCACTGGCGCAGCCCGTGGCTGCCCAGGGCGATGCAGCGCGCGGCGAGGCCATCGCGCTCAGCCGCAGCCAGGGCCTGTGCGTGCTGTGCCATGCGGTGCCGGGGCAGAACCCGGCGCTGCAGGGCACCATCGGCCCGCCACTGGCCGGCGTGGGCGGCCGGCTGGACGCGGACACCCTGCGCCAGCGCCTGGTGGCGCCCGAGCGCTTCAACCCCGACACGGTGATGCCCAGCTACGGCCGCAGCACCGGCCTGCGGCAGGTGGCCCTGGCTCAGCGCGGCAAGCCGCTGCTGACCGACGGGCAGATCGACGACCTGGTGGCCTGGCTGGCCACGCTGCGATGACCACCGCCCCGCCCCGCCGCCACCCGACCCGCCGCCACCTGCTGGGCGCTGCCACCGGCCTGGGCCTGGCGCTGCACCTGCGGCCGGCGGCCGCGGTGTCGGCCGCACCCACGCTGCAGGAGGTAGAAAGGCAATGGGCCGCCGGCCGCCCGGTCACCGAAGGCCGGGTGCTGCTCGACATCGCACCGCTGGTGGAAAACGGCAACGCCGTGCCCATCCGCGTGCAGGTCGACAGCCCGATGACGGCGGCCGACCATGTGGTGGAGATCGTCGTCTTCAACGAGCGCAACCCGCAGCGGGATGTGGCCCGCTTCAGCCTGACGCCAGCCAGCGGTCTGGCGCAGGTGCAGACGCGCATCCGCCTGGCCACGTCGCAGCAGCTGGTGGCGCTGGCGCGCATGCGCGACGGCAGCCAGTGGTCGCACCATGTCGACGTGCTGGTGACGCTGGCCGCCTGCATCGAACCCTGACCGGTCCGCGACCCATGGCCGACACCCCCGCCCCGCGCGTGCGCACCCTGATCCACGGCCTGGAGGCGCTGCGCCGTGGCCAGCCCGGCGAACTGCGGGTGACGCTGGCGCACCCGATGGAAAACGGCCTGCGCCACGACGGTTTCGGCAACGTGGTGCCGCGCAGCATCGTCACCCGGTTTGAATGCAGGCTCGACGGGCAACTGGTGTTCGCGGCCGACCTGTACACCGCCATCGCCGCCAACCCCTACCTGGCCTTCTGGCTGCGCGCCGACGGCCCAGGGACACTCTCCTTCGAATGGACCGGCGACTGGGGCTTTGCGCACCGCGAGACGCGGGCCATCGCGCCGGCATGAGACGGCGCGCGCTGGCCCTGCTGCCGCTGCTGCTGGCGGCATCGGTTGCGTCAGCCGATGACACCCGCCGGTCGGGTCTGCAGTTCATGGGCCCGGCGCTGCAGGCCCTGCAGCGCGACGACGCCCAGAACCCGGCCATGCTGTGGGTGCAGGACGGTGACCAACTCTGGCGCGCGCCCACGGGCCCCGGCGGCAAGCGCTGTGCGGATTGCCATGGCGACGCACCCCGCAGCATGGCCGGCGTGGCCGCGCGCTACCCCGCCTGGGATGCCGCACGTGGCGGCGCGCTGAACCTGGCCGGCCGCATCAACGCCTGCCGCCAGCAGCACCAGCAGGCCGCGCCGCTGCCCACCGAGCATGCCGACCTGCTGGCGCTGTCAGCCTATCTGGGCCTGCAGTCACGCGGGCAGCCGGTGTCACCGCCGGCCGATGCCGGCCTCGTGGCCCTGCGCAAGCAGGGCCAGGTGCTGTGGCAGCAGCGGCTGGGGCAGATCAACCTGGCCTGCCTGCACTGCCATGACCAGCGCGCCGGCCAGCGCCTGGGCGGCGCGGTGATCCCGCAGGGCCACGCCACCGGCTACCCCACCTACCGGCTGGAATGGCAGGGCCTGGGCAGCCTGCAGCGCCGCCTGCGCGGCTGCGTGGTGGGCGTACGCGCCGAGCCCTGGGCCGCAGATGCACCCGAATGGCTGGCGCTGGAAGCCTGGCTGGCGCAGCGCGCGGCCGGCATGCCGGTGGAGACCCCGGCGGTGCGGCCCTGAGGCCGTCGGGCCGGCGCGATCAGGCGCCCTGGCGACGGCGGGTGATGAAGCCCAGCGCCAGCAGGCCGGCGGCCATCAGCGCGTAGGTGCCGGGCTCGGGCACGGCGGCGGTGAGCGACACGTTGTCGAGTGAGCCGCCCAGGCTGTCGTTGGGGCCGGTGGCGCTGAAGCGCAGGACATCGTTCCCGGTGCCGACCACCTGCAGGCCGACTTCCACCCAGTTGTGCGACGTGCCGCCCTTGCCGGACAGGCTGGTCAGCACGGTGCCGTTCCACGACACCGAGATGCCGTTGGACGCGGCGTTGGCCAGGCCCGGGCGGGCCGAGTAGGCGAAGCTCAGGTCATACAGCTGGCCGGCGGTGGTGGTGGTCAGCAACTGCCGCATGATGGTGTTGCCATTGGCGGTGTCGCTGTCCAGTTCGACGAAGTTGTTGCCGTCGAACGCCTTGCCCACGGCGTTGTTGCGCACCTCGATGCCCGTGCCGGATTCCTTGGTCCAACCGTTGAGGGCGCCGTGGATGGCCCAGGAGCCATTGCGCTGCACGGTGTCTTCGAAGCTGCCGTTGACCACCAGGTTGGTGGACGCCAGGGCCAGCGTGGGGGCGGCCGCCAGCAGGGTGATGGCGGCGGCGATCAAGGTCTTGTTCATGGTGCTTGCAGTCAGGTCGTGGGGGCCTTGCAGCCCGGGAGGACCGCAATGTCGCGGGGCCCCTCCAACCCGGCCACCCCCTGACCCAAGGGTTCGTGACGGGGCGCACGCACCAGCCGCTGCGCCGCGTGACAAGCTGCCAGACGGGCCCGTCGCAGCGGCCCGCACGGCGCCCTTCACATGCTCAGAACAGCTGCCCCACGTTCAGAAGCGTCAGCACCCCCAGCACCGCGAAGATGGCCGCGGCAATGCCATGCACCAGCCGCATCGACACCCGCCTGGCGATCTGGTCGCCCAGCAGCACCGCCGGCACGTTGGCCAGCATCATGCCCAGCGTGGTGCCCAGCACCACCGCCACCAGATCGGTGTAGCGCGCAGCCAGGGCCACGGTGGCGATCTGGGTCTTGTCGCCCATCTCGGCCAGGAAGAACGCCAGCACCGTGGTGCCGAACACGCCCAGCTTGCGGCCACGGCCTTCGGTCTCGACATCGTCGAGCTTGTCGGGCACCAGCATCCACACCGCCATGGCCAGGAACGAGATGCCGATCACCCAGCGCAGCCACTGCGGGCCCATCCAGGCGGCCAGCAAGCCACCCAGCGCACCGGCCATGGCATGGTTGGCCAGCGTGGCCACCAGGATGCCCAGCACGATGGGCACCGGCTTGCGGAAACGCGCGGCCAGCAGCAGCGCCAGCAGCTGGGTCTTGTCACCCATTTCACCGAGCGCAACGATGCCGGTGGAGACGAGAATGGCTTCCATGCAGTGCCTGAACCAAAGCTGTCGAGGATAGCCGCCGCCGCTGTCGGTGCGCTGTCGGTGCCCTGCCGCCGGGCTGGCAGTCCGCCATCCCGGAAACCACGGTGGCACCTGGCGGCCCAGGCGCCTAAGGTGGCAGGCCTCCACACCCACCACCGAGAGAACCACCATGCTCGACGCCGCCGCAGTGCAAGCCATGCTCGACCCCCTGTTTCCCGGCCTGATGGGCGTGCGCCTGACCAGCGTGGCGCCCGACCGCATCGTGGCCGAGATGCCGGTGCGCCCCGACCTGTGCACCGGCGGCGGCATCCTGCACGGCGGCGCCTACATGGCGTTTGCCGACACGCTGGGCGCGGTGGGCACGGTGGTGAACCTGGGTGCCGGCCAGCGCACCACCACCACCGACAGCAGCACCAAGTTCATCGCCGGTGCCAAGGTGGGCAGCACCGTCACCGGCGAAAGCATCGCCCTGCACCGTGGCCGCACCACCCATGTGTGGCAGACGATGATCCGCAACGACCAGGG
>JAGOBT010000245.1 GCA_017999135.1 Burkholderiaceae bacterium | reverse complement strand
GCATCCGAAAGCGCAGCGCCGGCTCGGCGCCGCTGTCAGGGCAGTCTAGGGCAGACGCGCAGGCGCTCAATTCACCTGGCGCTCGCGCCCCTCCCAGTACGGTGCGCGCAGCGACCGGCGCAGGATCTTGCCGGTGGGGTTGCGCGGCAGCTCGATGATCACGTCCACCGTCTTCGGCACCTTGAAGCCGGCGATGCGTTCACGCGCCCAGGCGATCACGCTGGCCGGGTCCACCGTGTGGCCGGGGCGCGGCACGACCACGGCCTTCACCGCTTCGCCCCAGGTGGCGTCGGGCACGCCGATCACCGCCACGTCGGCCACGTCGGGGTGGCCGTAGATGGCGTTCTCCACCTCGGCGGGGTAGACGTTCTCGCCGCCGCTGATGATCATGTCCTTCACCCGGTCGTGGATGTAGACATAGCCGTCGGCGTCCATGTAGCCGGCGTCGCCGGTGTGCACCCAGTTGTCGGCCGTCTTGGTGCGGGCGGTGGCCTCGGGTTGCTTCCAGTAGCCCAGCATGTTGTTGCTGGAGCGGGTGACGATTTCCCCCACCTCGCCGGTGGCCACGGTCTGGCCATCGGGGCCGACGATCTTCACCTCCACGCCGGGCGACGGCCGGCCGGCGGCACGCATGCGCGGGCTGCTGGACTTGGGATCAGGGTCGTGGTCTTCGGGCGGCAGCGTCACCACGGTGCCGGTGGTCTCGGTCATGCCGTAGGCTTGCAGGAACTGGCAGCCGAAGGCCTGCACGCACTGCTGCAGCAGCGCCAGCGGGATGGGTGCGGCGCCGTAGAAGATGTACTTCAGGCGGCTGAAATTCGTCTTGGCGCAGCGCGGGTGGTTCACCAGCATCTGCAACGCGGCCGGCACGGCGAAGAAGCGGGTGACGCCCTCTTTCTCGATCGCATCGAAGCAGCCGTCGGGCGTGAACTCGGCCATCACACAGCCGCATACGCCGCCGGCCAGCGCCATGAAGCCCAGCCCGGTGCCGCCGATGTGGGCGCAGGGCATGGCCACCATCACCACCTCGTCGTCGGCAAAGAACGCCCAGGGCAGGCCCGCCTGCTGGGCATGGCGGCGCAGACCGAACAGGTTGCGGTTGCACAGTTCCACGCCCTTGGGGTTGCCGGTGGTGCCCGAGGTGTAGAGCTGCAGGATGGCGTCTTCGGTGCCGCTGGCGGTGAACGGCGCCGGCGTGGCGCCGTCGATCCAGGCCCAGGCCTCGTCGGCCGAGAAGATGCGCTGCACCAGCGGCAACTGCGGCGCCAGCGCACGGGCATCGTCGGCGAAGCCATCGCCGGCAAACAGCAGCTTGCTCTCGGTGTCGTGCACGATGTAGCGCCGTTCGGGCGCGGCCAGCCGCCAGCCCACCGGCGCCATCACCACCCCGATGCGGGCCGCGCCGAACAGCAGGGTGAAGTACAGCACCGCGTTCTTGCCCAGCCAGGCGATGCGGTCACCCTTCTTCAGGCCGGCGGCCAGCAGCGCGGTGGCCACGCGCTGGGTGCTGGTGTCCAGTTCGGCAAAGTTGATGCGGCGCTCGCCCACCATGGCCGGGCGCTGCGGCCGGTCAGCAGCCCAGTGGCGGATGAAGGCGTCGATGGTCAGCAATTCGGGCGTGTCGGTGGGCATGGTGGCGTCTCGGCGAGCGTCGAAGGAGGGTCTTCACTCTAGCGACGGCCACCTCGCCACGGTCCCGGGGGCATCCCGCAAAACACACCGGATGTCGCATGCGCGACAAGATCAAGCCTCGGATCCATCCGGCGACAAGCCGAACTCCACAGCAAACGCATCCACAAAGCGCGGCGACGCCGCCAGCGTCAAGGTCACCACCTGCCAGTGCCCGTCTTCGACCGTGATCTGCAGGTCATGCAGCCAGTCATGGCCGTCCTCGATCGGGCCATGGCTGTGCGGAAACAGCCGCCAGGCCCAGTCCAGCACCCGCTGCGCCTCGGCCAGCACCTGCACATGGCGGTCGGCAGCGGTGGCCGCCACGGCTTGCAGTGTGGTGGTGCCTTCTGCGTCGTCGCTGGCGTCGAAAGTGAAGTAGTGCAGCAAGTCAGCAGCCATCACCGCAATTGGACACCGTCACGGTCAAGTTGCCACCCGGGCGACCGAAATCCGGGGGCTGCCCACTCAACCACCGCATGCCGGCCGGCCCTGCCCACCCCCCACTCGACGCCCAGGTGACGCTGCACGCGGCCTTGGACGGCGCGCTGCAGCGCCCGCGCTGGCACCTGGGCTTTGCACCGGCACTGGAAGCCCGGCTGGAGGCCGACACCGGCGCCAGCCGCAGTCGCAGCCTGCTACTGCCCGGCCTGCTGGCGCTGCTGGTCTACGACCTGTTCCTGTTCAACGACTGGTTCTCGCGCCCGGCGGTGCTGGGCATCGCGGCGGCCTGGCGCCTGTGCGTGGCAACGCCGATCGCGCTGCTGCTGCTGCTGCTGATCCGCCACGGGTTGCCACCGCTCTGGCGCGAGACGGCGGCGGCCGGGCTGCCGGTGATGGCCATGTTCACCGCCTGCATGATCCTGCAGCGCACGCCGGCGCCGGCTGCGGTGTACGACCTGTTTGTCATCAGCCTGATCTTCACCGCCGGCAACATCCTGTTCCGGCTGCGCTTTGTGCATGCGCTGATCAGCTCGCTGATCTCGGTGGTGATGGCCCTGACCTTTGCGCTGCTGCATCCCGGCATTCCGCAGGATGCGCTGGGCTTTGCCCTGGGGGTGCTTGGCGGGTCGGCCGTGTTCACCGTGATGGCCGCGCGCCAGACCGAGGCGGCGGCACGCCAGAACTACCTGCTGCTGCTGCGCGAGACGCTGCGCTCCGAGGCAGCGCAGCGGTCGGCCAGCGCCTTCGCCGAAATGTCGCACACCGACGCGCTGACCCAGGTGGCCAACCGGCGTGCCTTCGACACGGCGCTGGCATCGGCCTGGCAGAGCGCGCGTGCGGAGGGCAAGCCGCTGGCCCTGCTGCTGATCGACATCGACCACTTCAAGCAGTTCAACGACCACCACGGCCACCCGGCCGGCGACCGCTGCCTGCAGCAGGTGGCTGCCGGCCTGGCAGCCGCCGTGCGCGAAGGCGACCTGGTGGCCCGGCTGGGCGGTGAAGAATTCGGCGTGCTGCTGCCGCGCTGCAGCCTGGCCCAGGCCCAGGCAGCGGCCGAACGGCTGCGGCAGGCGGTGGAGCAACTGGCCCTGCCGCATGGCGGCCTGGCGGCGCAGCATGGCGTGACCGTGAGCCTGGGGCTGGCGCTGGCCGTGCCGCAGGCCGACACCGATCCCGTCCATTTGATCGACCGCGCCGACGCGGCGCTGTACCAGGCCAAGCGCGCAGGCCGCAACCGCTGGGCCGAGGCGGCCTGAAGCCGCGCGGTGGGCGTGGCGGCATGCCCGCCACGCGCTCAGGCAGCCAGCAGCTTGTCCATGCGCTTGCGCGCGAGGCGCTTGACCACGGCGCGCTGCAGCGCGTTGGCGTTGGCCAGCAGGCGGTTGCCCTCCGCGGCACAGGCCGCCTGGCGGGCTGCCAGTTCGGCCGCGCTGAGGCTGCGCTGCGCCGCCTCCGCCTGGTCGACGAGGGCGCGGGCCTGGGCCTCGTCGGCGTTGCCATGCAGGTAGGTGTCGCCGACAAAGGCGGCGCCCTGGGTCAGCCGGTCCAGCAGCGGCTTGCGGGCCGCCGCCTGGCCGGCCTTGATCTGGCGCACCAGGTCGTCGGTGCCGGCTTCCAGCGCCGCCACGCACTGGGCGGCGCGGCGGTCTTGCGGCGAGGGGTCGGCGGCGCGGGCCGGCGCAGTGGCCAGGCCGATCAGGGCGGCCACTGCCATCAGCGGCAGGGCCCGGGCGGAGCGGGTGGAGATCATCCCCCTTGTAACGCGCGCCGGGCGCCGCCGGTTGTCGTGCCCGCCTCAGGACGCGGCGAAACGCGCCAGCCGCTGGCTGATGATCTGCTCGGCCTCGGCCATGATGCGGTCGATCAGTTCCTGGACGGTGGGGATGTCGTGGATCAACCCGGCCACCATGCCGCAGCTCCAGGCGCCGGCTTCCATCGCGCCGTCCATCATGATCTTGGGGTACACGCCGGCCACCTCGTCGATGATGTCCTCGAACTTGATGCTGGCGCCCAGGGTCTTTTCCTTCTCCAGCAGGCGGTCGACCGCGGCGTTGCGCAGCACGCGCTCGGTGTTGCGCAGCGGACGCATCACCAGGCGGGTGTCCAATTCGCTGGCGGCGACGATGGCGTCCTTCACGTTCTGGTGCACCGGCGCCTCTTGCGTGGCGATGAAGCGGGTGCCCATGTTCATGCCCTCGGCGCCCAGGGCCAGCGCGGCCACCAGGCTGCGGCCGTCCGCCATGCCGCCGGAGGCAACGAACGGGATCTTCAGCTCATCGGCCGCGCGCGGCAGCAGGATGAAGTTGGGGATGTCGTCTTCACCCGGGTGGCCGCCGCACTCGAAGCCGTCGACGCTGACCGCATCGCAGCCGATGGCCTGGGCCTTCAGCGAATGGCGCACGCTGGTGCACTTGTGGATCACCTTGACGCCGGCCTCGTGCAGCATTGGCAGCCACTTCTGCGGGTTGTTGCCGGCGGTTTCCACCGCCTTGACGCCGCCGTCGATGATGGCGCGGATGTAGCCGGGGTAATCGGGGCTGCTGACGGTGGGCAGGAAGGTGAGGTTCACGCCGAACGGCTTGTCGGTCAGCTTGCGGCACTTGGCGATCTCGTTGGCCAGCAGCTCGGGCGTCTTCTGCGTCAGGCCGGTGATCAGGCCCAGGCCGCCGGCGTTGGACACGGCTGCCGCCAATTCGGCAAAGCCGACATAGTGCATGCCGCCCTGGATGATGGGGTGCTGGATGCCGAACAGTTCGGTGATGCGGGTCTTCATGGCGGTCTCCTGGGGTGGGTGTGGAAGGCTGGGGCGTCGAACGGCAGCAGCTTAGCCGGCTGCGGCCTGGAAAACTTGTGCGGCGTGGTCACCGGAGTTGTCATTCCCCGAGGTGGCCCTCCTCGTACTGGCTGTCCAGAGATGCCAGCATCGGCCGGTTGCGCCGCCAGCTGCCGCGCCGGTACCAGGCCCAGGCCACCAGCGCCGACAGCAGGCTGCCGAATGGAAAGCTCCACCAGATGGCATCGGCGCCCAGCCAGGGCTGCAGCGCATGGGCAAACGGCACCCGCCCGGCCCACATGGTGGCAGCGAAGATCAGCGTGGGCGCCAGCATGGCGCCGTTGGCGCGCATCATCGCGAACAGGCCCATGGTCACCGACAGCGCAATCCAGCCCCACAGCACGATGTGGTTGATGTGCAGCGCCTCGGCCAGCACCGCCGCGTCGCGCGGCACGAACAGCTGCAGCGGCAGCGTGCCGGCGGCCAGCATGGCCACGGTGACAGCGCTGGAGATGCCGAAGCTGAGCAGGCAGCCGCGCCAGGCGATCTGGTCGACGCGGTCCCAGCGGCCGGCGCCGATGTTCATCGCCGCCATCGCCGACATGGCCGCCGCCAGTGCATTGCTGGGCAGTTGCACGAATCCCCACAGCTGGGCAGACGCCGCATAGGCCGCTGCCGTGGCCGCGCCGTAGGTGTTGACCA
>JAGOBT010000244.1 GCA_017999135.1 Burkholderiaceae bacterium | reverse complement strand
ACTACACCCGCAAGGGCTACATCGACGGCCGCAGCGCCCGGCTGATGACGGTCACCGTGCGGCCGGGCCGGCCCAACGGCGCGGCCTCGTCGTTCTTCAGCGGCATCATCCGCGAGCCGCTGGCCGGCGTGGAGGCCATCTGCCCAGTGGACGCCAGCGTCAGCCACCCGGTCAGCAGCCCGCAGCGCACGGTCGATGGCCTGATCGCCGTCTACGAGGCCAGCCGCGCCGCCTACGGCGGCCGCACCGCGATGAACCTGCCGGCGCTGAACATCACCGTGGCCGAGATGCTGGCCGCGCTGGAGCAGGTGGCTGGCCCCGCCGTGCGCGCCCGCGTGCGCTTCGAGCGCGACGAGCGCATTGCCGGCATCGTGGCCAACTGGCCGACCGGCGCCCGCGCCGACCGCGCCGCCGCCCTGGGCCTGCAGCCCGAACAGCAGTTCGCCGACATCATCCGCCAGTACATCGCCGACTGCCGCGCCGCCCACACCGGCCCGGGCGTGCCGGACGCCCTGAAAGGCATGGCATGAGCAACCCCACGCCGGCGCAATACGACCTGCAAGGCCGCGTGGCCGTGGTCACCGGCGGCGCGCAAGGCATCGGCTTCGCGACCGCGCAGCGGCTGCAGCGCAGCGGCGCCACCGTGGTGCTGTGGGACCTGGACACCGAGCGCCTGCCCGGCGCGGTGCAGGCCCTGGCCGGCGGCGGCCCGGTGTCGGCCGAGGTGGTGCAACTCACCGACGAGGCGGCGGTGGCGGCCGCCACAGCCGCCACCATCGCACGGCACGGCCGCATCGACATCCTGGTCAACAACGCCGGCATCACCGGCGGCAACGCGCCCACCTGGGAGCTGTCGCCCGCCGCCTGGCGCCAGGTGGTCGAGGTGAACCTGATCGCGCCCTTCCTCACCTGCCGGGCAGTGGTGCCGGGCATGATCGCCAACGGCTGGGGCCGCATCGTCAACATCGCCTCGGTGGCCGGCAAGGAGGGCAACCCCAACGCCAGCCACTACAGCGCCAGCAAGGCCGGCCTGATCGGCCTGACCAAGAGCCTCGGCAAGGAACTGGCCACCAAGGGCGTGCTGGTCAATGCCGTGGCACCGGCCGCGGCCCGCACCGCCATCTTCGACCAGATGGCGCCCGCGCACATCCAGTTCATGCTGGGCAAGATCCCGATGGGGCGGTTCGTCGCCGTCGACGAGATCGCCGCGATGGTGGCCTGGCTCTGCTCACCCGAGTGCAGCTTCGCCACCGGCGCGGTGTTCGACCTGTCGGGTGGCCGGGCCACCTACTGACCCCAAGCTGGTGCAGCCACGCACCAGCGCATGTCAGGGTGAACCCGCCATTGCGGGTCAACCCGTGTGGGTGAGGCACCAGTGCAGTGCCAGACTGTCTGGCTGAGGTGGGCCATGCACCAGCAAGGACAGGTACACCGCTTGCTCCCCTGCCGCCATGCCCACCCTGCTGCTGATCAACCCCAACACCAGCGCCCATGTCACCGACCTGCTCGCCCGCCATGCCACGGCGTTGGCGCCAGCCGGGGCCACGCTGCATGCGGTGACGGCGCCATTCGGCGCGCCGTACATCGCCACGCCCGAGGCAGCTGACACCGCCACCCAGGCCGTGCCGGCCGCCTGGCAGGCGCACCTGGCCGACCATGCGCCGCCTGACGCCGTGCTGGTGGCCTGCTTCGGCGACCCCGGCGTGGCCGCGCTGCGTGCTGCCACCGCCGTGCCGGTGCTGGGGCTGGCCGAGGTGGCCATGCGCGAGGCCGATGCCCTGGCCGCGGCCGATCCGGCGGGGCGTTATGCCATCGTCACCGGCGGTGCCGCCTGGGGTCCGATGCTCGAGGACCTGGCCACGCGGCTCGGCCTGCGCGACCGGCTGGCCGGCGTGGTGACGGTGGAACGCACCGGCGCCGAACTGCTGGCCGACCCGCCGGGTGCCCAGGCCTTGCTGCTGGGCGCCTGCCACCAGGCCCTGGCGCTGGGCGGCGTGCGCGCCATCGTCATCGGTGGCGCCGCACTGGCCGACCTGGCCGCACCGCTGGCACCGCAGGTGCCTGTGCCCTTGATCGACAACGTGCGCGCCGGCCTGCGGGCAGCGTGGCACGCGGCTTGCACGCCCAACCCCCACCCATCCACGGAGACTTCCAGACCATGACCCGTCCGCTGCTGCCCCGCCTGTTGCCTTGCGCTGCCCTGAGCCTGGCGGCCCTGCTGTCTGCCCCTGCCGCGCTGGCACAAGAAAAAGTGCTGCGCATCGCGATGACCGCCGCCGACATCCCGCGCACGCTGGGCCAGCCCGACCAGGGCTTCGAAGGCAACCGCTTCACCGGCATCCCGATGTACGACGCGCTGACGCACTGGGACCTGAGCAAGGCCGACGCCGCCAGCGTGCTGATCCCCGGCCTGGCCACCAGCTGGGCCGTCGACGCGAAGGACAAGACCAAGTGGGTGTTCAAGCTGCGCCCCGGCGTGAAGTTCCATGACGGCAGCGAGCTGAACGCCGATTCGGTGGTGTGGAACGTGCGCAAGGTGCTCGACAAGGACGTGGTGCATTTCGATGCCAGCCAGGTCGGCGTCACCGCCAGCCGCATGCCCACGCTGCGCAGCGCCCGCAAGATCGACAACCTGACGGTCGAGCTGACCACCAGCGAGCCCGATGCCTTCCTGCCGCTGAACCTGACCAACCTGTTCATCGCCAGCCCGGCCCACTGGCAGAAGAAGTTCGACGCCGCCGCCGGCGCCACGCCGGCCGACAAGGCCAAGGCCGCCTGGACGGCGTTTGCCGCCGACGCCAGCGGTTCGGGCCCGTTCAAGATGGCCCGCTTCGTGGCCCGCGAGCGGCTGGAGCTGGTGCCCAACAAGGCCTACTGGGATCCGAAGCGCACGCCCAAGGTCGACCGCGTGGTGCTGCTGCCCATGCCCGAGGCCAACGCCCGCACCGCCGCCATCATGAGTGGCCAGGTCGACTGGATCGAGGCACCGTCGCCCGACGCCATGGCCGCCATCCAGGGCCGTGGCCACAAGATCTACTTCAACCAGCAGCCGCACGTGTGGCCGTGGCAGCTGTCGTTCGCCGAGGGCTCGCCCTGGCTGGACAAGCGGGTGCGCCAGGCCGCCAACCTGTGCGTGGACCGCACCGGCCTGCTCAAGCTGCTGGGCGGCATGATGGGCCTGCCCAAGGGCACCGTGCCCCCGGGCCACCCGTGGTGGGGCAACCCCAAGTTCGACATCCGCTACGACGTGGCCGCCGGCAAGAAGCTGATGGAGGAGGCCGGCCACACCCCGGCCAAGCCGCTGAAGGTGAAGGTGCAGATCAGCGCCAGCGGTTCGGGCCAGATGCAGCCGTTGCCGATGAATGAATTCGTGCAGCAGAGCCTGAAGCAGTGCGGCTTCGACGTGCAGTTCGACGTGATCGAGTGGAACACCCTGTTCACCAACTGGCGCAAGGGCGCGAAGGATCCGTCGGCCAACGGCGCCAACGCCATCAACGTCAGCTTCGCCGCGATGGACCCGTTCTTCGCGATGGTGCGTTTCACCAGCACCAAGACCTTCCCGCCGGTCAGCAACAACTGGGGCTACTTCGGCAATGCCGAGTTCGACAAGCTGATCGCCGACGCGCGCACCAGCTTCGACGACAAGGCCCGCGACGCCGCACTGGCCAAGCTGCATGCCCGCATCGTCGAAGAGGCGCCGTTCGTCTGGATCGCCCATGACGTGGGCCCGCGGGCCATCGCCGCCAAGGTCAAGGGCGTGGTGCAGCCACGCAGCTGGTTCATTGACCTCGCACCCGTCACCGTCGACTGACCCAGGAACGACCCCAGCCGATGTTCGCCTACCTGCTGCGCCGCATCGGCTACGCCCTGCCCATCATGGCGGGCGTGGCCCTGGTGTGCTTCGCCCTGGTGCACCTGGCGCCGGGTGATCCGCTGGTGTCCATCCTGCCACCCGATGCGTCGGCCGATCTGGCGGCGCAGATGCGCACGCTGTACGGCTTCGACCGCAGCTACCCCGAGCAGTTTGCGGTGTGGGTGTGGCGGGCGCTGCAGGGCGATCTGGGCACCAGCATCGCCAGCGGCCGCCCAGTCACCACTGAGGTGATGACGGCCGTCGGCAACACCCTGCGGCTGGCGGTGCTGGCCACGTTCATCGGCTTCGTGCTGGGCAGCCTGTTCGGCTTCGTCGGCGGCTACTTCCAGCGCGCCTGGCCCGACCGGCTGGCCAGCACGCTGGCGGTGCTGGGCGTCAGCGTGCCGCACTACTGGCTGGGCATGGTGATGGTCATCATCTTCTCGGCCATCCTGGGCTGGCTGCCGGCCACCGGCGGCGGCCCCGGCGACAAGGACTGGGCCTGGGACTGGAACCACCTGCAGTACATGGTGCTGCCGGCCATCACGATGAGCGTGATCCCGATGGGCATCATCGCCCGCACGGTGCGCGCCCTGGTGGCCGAGATCCTGGCGCAGGAGTTCATCGTCGGCCTGCGGGCCAAGGGCCTCACCCACCTGGGCATCTTCGCCCACGTGGTGAAGAACGCCGCCCCCACCGCGCTGGCGGTGATGGGCCTGCAGCTGGGCTACCTGCTGGGCGGGTCGATCCTGATCGAAACCGTGTTCGCCTGGCCGGGCACCGGCTTCCTGCTCAATTCCGCCATCTTCCAGCGTGACCTGCCGCTGCTGCAGGGCACCATCCTCGTGCTGGCCATGTTCTTCGTGGTGCTGAACCTGCTGGTCGACGTGCTGCAAACCCTGCTCGACCCGCGGATTGCGCGGGCCTGAAGAAATGAGCCCACCCCCTACGCGCTTCGCGCGCCCCCTCAAGGGGGCAACGCCAGTGGCCCGGCAAAGCCGGTTCCACGGCGTTCGCTTGTTTGGCACGTGACACACCATGAACAGCATCACCGTCGCGTCATCCTCCAAGTTGCCCGCTGAAGTGCAGCGCTCGCCCGGCTACTGGCAGAGCGTGGGCACCCGCCTGCTGGCCGACAAGGTGGCCATGGGCGCCGGCTTCGTCGTGCTGCTGCTGCTGGGCCTGGCGGTGTTCGGCCCCTGGCTGGCGCCGGCCGACCCGTACCAGTCGTCGATGCTGAACCGGCTCAAGCCCATCGGCACCGACGGCTACCCGCTGGGCACCGACGAGCTGGGCCGCGACATGCTGAGCCGGCTGATCGTGGGCGCGCGGCTCAGCCTCTTCATGGGTCTGACACCCGTGTTGTTCGCCTTCATCATCGGCTCGGCCATCGGCATCCTGGCGGGCTATGCAGGTGGCTGGGTCAACACCGCCATCATGCGCACCATCGACGTGTTCTACGCCTTTCCGTCGGTGCTGCTGGCGATTGCGCTGAGCGGTGCGCTGGGCGCGGGCATCTTCAATTCGCTGCTGTCGCTGACCATCGTCTTCGTGCCGCAGATCGCCCGCGTGGCCGAGGCCGTCACCGCCCAGGCCAAGGGGCGTGACTACGTGGAAGCTGCGCGCGCCTCCGGTGCCAATGCCTTCACCATCGTGCAGGTGCATGTGCTGGGCAATGTGCTGGGGCCGATCTTCGTCTACGCCACCAGCCTGATCGCGGTGAGCCTGATCCTGGCCTCGGGC
>JAGOBT010000243.1:2841-5653 GCA_017999135.1 Burkholderiaceae bacterium | reverse complement strand
CCGAGAAGTGCCACCAGCACCTGGCCATCCAGCCCGGCACCGACGGCGCCCTGGCCTTGGGCCTGATGCACGAGCTGATCACCCACGGCTGGCTCGATGAGGACTACATCGCCCGCCATGTCGACGGCTTCGACAAGTTGCGGCCCAAGGCGCTGGAATGGCCGCCGGAGCGGGTGGCCCAGGTGTGCGGCATCACCGCCGACGAGGTCCGCAACCTCGCCCATGCTTACGCCAGCACCCGGCCCGCGGCCATCCGCCTGAACTACGGCATGCAGCGCTGCCGCGGCGGCGGCAATGCGGTGCGGCTGATCGCGCTGCTGCCCTGCCTGACCGGCGCCTGGCGCCAGCGTGGCGGCGGCCTGCTGCTGTCGGCGTCGCACTGGTTCCGCGGTGCGGTGGATGCGGCGGCGCTGCAGCGGCCCGACCTGCTCGCCGGCCGGCGCCCGCGCACCATCAACATGAGCACCATCGGCGACGACCTGCTGCGCGAGGCCTCACCCACCTTCGGCCCGAAGGTGGAAGCGGTGGTGGTCTACAACAGCAACCCGGTGGCGGTGGCGCCGGAATCGTCCAAGGTGGTGGCTGGCTTCCAGCGCGACGACCTGTTCACCGTGGTGCTGGAGCACTTTCTCACCGACACCGCCGACTGTGCCGACTACGTGCTGCCCGCCACCACCCAGCTGGAGCACCTGGACGTGCACACCAGCTACGGCCACACCTATGTGCTGATCAACCACCCGGCGGTGCCACCACTGGGCCAGGCCCTGCCCAACACCGAGATCTTCCGCCGCCTGGCCGGGAAGATGGGCCTGATCGACCCGTGCCTGCAGGACAGCGACGAAACCCTGGCCCGCCAGGCCGTGCCGTCGCTGGACTACGACCAGCTCAGCACCCAGGGCTGGGTGAAGCTGCCGCTGCCCGAGCTGCCGTTTGCCGATGGCGGTTTCCACACGCCCAACGGCAAGGCCATCGTCGACGCGCCCGGCCTGGGCGTGCCCGACTACGTGGCACCGTATGAGAGCCGCACCTCGTCGCCCGAGCTGGCCCGGCGTTACCCGCTGGCGATGATCTCGCCGCCGGCGCGGCATTTCCTCAACAGCACCTTCGTCAACGTCACCAGCCTGCGCAGCATCGAGGGCGAGCCGTTGGTCGAGATCCACCCCGACGACGCCGCCGCGCGTGGCATCGCCGACGGCCAACTGGTGCGGGTGTTCAACGACCGCGGCAGCTACCGCTGCAAGGCGGCGGTGGGCAGCCGGGCGCGGCCCGGCGTGGTCAACGGCCTGGGCGTGTGGTGGCGCAAGCTGGGCGTGGACGGCACCAACGTCAATCAGCTGACCAGCCAGCGCCTGACCGACATCGGCCGTGCGCCCACCTTCTACGACTGCCTGGTCGAGGTGGCGCCGGCCTGATGGCGTTTCGGTTGCGGACAGCGTGCGCCTCGGTGCGGCGATGAGGTGGGCGGCCCTGGGCAGCGTGGCCACCGTGGCAGCGGCGCTGGCCGCCGTTTGCCTGGGCAGCGGCTGTAGCACGGTGGGCCACTACGCCCAGTCGGTCGGCGGCCACCTGGATCTGCTGCAGCGCGCCCGGCCCATCGATCACTGGCTGGCCGACCCGGCCACGCCGGCGGCGCTGAAGGCGCGGCTGCAGGTGGCGCAGCAGGCCCGTCGCTTTGCCGTCACCGACCTGGCCCTGCCCGACAACGCCAGCTACACCCGCCACGCCGACCTGGGCCGCAGCGCGGTGGTGTGGAACGTGGTCGCCGCGCCGCCGCTGTCGCTGACGCTGAAGACTTGGTGCTACCCGGTGATGGGTTGCGTCGGCTACCGCGGCTACTTCGACCAGGCCGCCGCCGAGGCCGAAGGCGCGGCGCTGCGGGCCCAGGGGCTGGAAGTCAGCGTCTATGGCGTACCGGCCTACAGCACCCTGGGCTGGACCAACTGGCTCGGCGGTGACCCGCTGCTCAACACCCTGGTGGGCGGCAGCGAGTCGTTCACCGTGCGGCTGATCTTCCATGAGCTGGCCCACCAGCAGCTGTATGTGGCCGGCGACACCATGTTCAACGAGAGCTACGCCACTGCGGTGGAACGCCTGGGGCTGGCCCGCTGGCAGGCCGCCACCGGCCGCAGCGCCGACGATCCCGCGGTGGCGCAGCGCGCCGCTGACTTCCGGGCCATCACGCTGCGCACCCGCGCCGCCCTGGCCGGGCTGTATGCCAGCGACGTCGACGACGCCACCAAGCTGCAGCGCAAGGCAGCGCTGATGGCGGCGATGCGGGCCGAACACGCCGCGCTGAAGGCCCGGCCCGACGGCCCCTGGGCCGGCTTCAGCGGCTATGACGGCTGGATGGCCCGTGCCAACAATGCCAGCCTGGCGCTGCAAGCCGCCTACGATGGCCTGGTGCCGCAGTTCGAGGCACTGTTCCGCCAGCAAGGCGGCGACTTTGCCCGTTTCCATGCCGAAGTGCGGCGCCTGGCCGCGCTGCCGGCCGACCAGCGCCGTGCGGCGCTCGACCAATTCCAACCCTGAGGGAGACCGACCCCATGCCCGACATCCACATCCACCGCGACCACAGCCTGGGCCTGGCCAAGGCCCGCAAGGTGGCCTGGGACTGGGCCGAACAGGCCGAATCCAAGTTCGACATGGAATGCACCGTGCTAGAAGGCGAGACCAGCGACACGGTGGAATTCACCCGCAGCGGCGTCAGCGGCACGCTGATCGTGGCGGCCGACCACTTCGACCTGAACGCCAAGTTGGGCTTCCTGCTGGGCGCCTTCGCCAAGACCATCGAGGGCGAGATCCAGAAGAACCT
>JAGOBT010000243.1:0-2741 GCA_017999135.1 Burkholderiaceae bacterium | reverse complement strand
TCGATCAGGTCGATGTAGTCCTGCATCGCGGCGTCGGCGCTGGTGCCCTTCAGGCCGTTCCAGGCGTCCCACTTGGCGCGGCCCACCATGTCGGTGAAGCCGGGGCGCTTGCCGTCCACGTCGCCCGCGCTGGCCTGCTTGTACAGCGCGTAGATCTTCAGCAGCGTCATGTTGTCGGGCTTTTCGGGCAACTGCTTGCTTTCGGCAACGGCTTGCTCGAAGCGTGCTTTGAGATCGGACATGAATGGGTCTCCTGTGCGTGAAAATCGGTGTTGACGCGGCCGATGTTACCCAGCATCGTGCACCGCAAACCCGGCCTGCAGCCGCCGCCAGAACAACCGCCCCGAGGAGACCCCCCGATGACCGCCCCTGCCGACCGCCGCATGTCGCGGGTCGATACCGCGTGGCTGCGCATGGACAACGACGTCAACCTGATGATGATCGTCGGTGTCTGGCTGCTCACCCCGGCCATCACGCTGGACGCGCTGCGCGAGCGCATCGAAACCCGGCTGCTCAAGTACGAGCGCTTCCGCCACAAGGCCGTGGCCGACGCCATGGGCGCCATGTGGGTCGAGGACACCGATTTCGACATCGACCGCCAGGTGGTGCTGGAACAGTTGCCGAAGAAGCGCGGCCAGACCGAGCGCCAGGCCCTGCAGCAGCGCTGCGGCGAACTGGCCGTCACCCCGCTCGACCCCGACCGGCCGCTGTGGCAGTTCCATCTGGTCGAGCGCTACGAAGGTGGCAGCGCCATCATCGCCCGCATCCACCACTGCATCGGAGACGGCATCGCGCTGATCTCGGTGATGAACTCGATCACCGATGGCGGCAATGACCCGCCCAAGCGCCGGCGCAAGACGGTCGACGACGACGGCGACCACGACTGGCTGTCCGACGCCGTGCTCAAGCCGCTGACCGGCCTGGCGGTCAAGGCGCTCGACATGTACGGCAGCGGCGTGGCCCGCTCGATCGAGGCGCTGTCGCATCCGCGTGAGCCGCTGCAAGGCTCACTCGACATGGCCAAGGCCGGCCTGCAGGTGGCCAGTGATCTCGCCGCGCTGGCGCTGATGGCCGACGACTCGCCCACCCGCCTGAAGGGCAAGCCGGTCGGCCGCAAGGTGGTGGCCTGGAGCGAGCCGATGCCACTGGACGTGGTCAAGGTGGTCGGCAAGGCGCTGAACTGCTCGATCAACGATGTGCTGCTGTCCTGCGTGTCGGGCGCCATCGGTGGCTGGCTGCGCGCGCAGGGCGACAACCCCGCCGGCGCCGAGATCCGCGCGATGGTGCCGGTCAACCTGCGGCCGCTGGAGAAGGCCTGGCAGCTGGGCAACCGCTTCGGCCTGGCGCCGCTGGTGCTGCCGATCGGCATCGGCAACCCGGTCGAGCGGGTCTACGCGGTGCGCCAGCGCATGAACCAGCTCAAGGGCAGCTACCAGCCGCTGCTGGCCTTCGGCGTGCTGGCTGTCACCGGCCTGTTCATCAAGCCGGTTCAGGATGTCGTGCTGGGCCTGTTCGCCAAGAAGACCACCGCGGTGATGACCAACGTGCCCGGCCCGAAGGAGCCGCTGAAGTTCTGCGGCAGCACGCTGCGCCAGACCATGTTCTGGGTGCCCGCATCAGGCGACGTGGGCGTGGGGGTCAGCATCCTCAGCTACGGCGGCGGCGTGCAGTTCGGCCTGATCACCGACGCCGGGCTGTGCGCCGATCCGCAGGCGATCATCGACCGTTTCGAACCTGAGTTTCAGCAACTGCTGATGCTGTCGCTGATGCTGCCCTGGGGCGACACCGCCGAGGCGGCCTGAGCTGGCGACTGCGCGTCAGTGCCCGCCGGCTGGCGGCTCGTGCCGCCCGGTCATCGGCATCGGGTGGCTGTCGCCGTCGGCCGGGTGCAGCAGGTCGCCCAGGGCCGATTCCGGCGGCTCGGCATCGTGGCCGTCGTCCTGCGGGTCGTCATGCCGGCGCGGGCGCATGCCCGAGCGCAGGTAGCGGTTGTGGTGGTTCACCCGCGGCAGGAAGCGCGCCAGTTCGCTCAATGCCATCTGGTAGACGTCGCGCTTGAACTCGATCACCAGTTCCAGCGGCACCCAGTACTCGTTCCAGCGCCAGGCGTCGAACTCGGGGTGGTCGGTGGCACGCAGATCCAGGTCGCTGTCACGGCCCATCAGACGCAGCAGGAACCAGATCTGCTTCTGGCCGCGGTAGTGGCCGCGGGCGTCCTTGCGGATGAAGTGGTCGGGCACCTCGTAGCGCAGCCAGTCGCGGGTGCGCGCCAGGATGCGCACGTGGTCGGGCCGCAGGCCCACTTCTTCATGCAATTCACGAAACATCGCCTGCTCGGGCGATTCACCGTACTTGATGCCGCCCTGCGGGAACTGCCACGAGTGGGTTCGCAGCCGTTTGCCCCAGAAGACCTGGTTGCGCGCGTTGAGCAGGATGATGCCGACGTTGGGCCTGAAGCCTTCCCTGTCGAGCATAATCAAACCCCAATTTCTAGATTGGTTTCATTATTGCACCGGCGTTGTGCGGCCCGCGAACTCTCGGTAACCCGCATGGGGAGCCACAACCCCGCAAGCGCCAGCGCGCCCCGCAGCGCGTCGCACGCCGGCATGGTGAAGCCCCGCCGAGCCCCCGATGAAAGCCTCCCAGTTCTTCATTTCCACCCTCAAGGAAGCGCCCGCCGACGCCGAGGTGGTCAGCCACCAGCTGATGATGCGCGCCGGCATGATCAAGCGCCTGGGCGC
>JAGOBT010000242.1 GCA_017999135.1 Burkholderiaceae bacterium | reverse complement strand
GGCACCAACGTGCTGCAGGACTTCGTCGAGGCGCCGTCGCAGATGCTGGAAGACTGGGTCTACGACAAGCGGGTGCTGGCGTTGATGACCGAGGTGTGCCCGGCGTGCAAGCCGGTGCCCGATGCGCTGCTGGACAAGGCGGTGGCTGCGCGCCGCTTTGGCCAGGGCATGCAGGAGTCTCGCCAGCACCTGTACGCCAGCTATGACCTGGCGCTGTACGGCCCCACGCCGCAGGACCCGCTGGCGCTGTGGGCGCAGATGGAAGGCGCCACGCCGCTGGGCCATGTGGCCGGCACGATGTTTCCGGCCGGCTTCGCGCACATTGCCGGCAGCTACAGCGCCGGCTACTACGGCTACCTGTGGAGCAAGGTGGTGGCGCTGGACCTGCGCACCGCCTTTGCCGCCGACAAGCTCGATGCCCAGGCGGGCCGCCGCTACCGCGACGCCGTGCTGGCCCAGGGCAGCCAGCGGCCGCCCCAGCAGCTGGTGAAGGACTTCCTGGGCCGCGACTTCAACGCCAAGGCCTTCTTCGACGAACTGGCGCGCTGACGGGCCACCCGGGGGGCCCACCTCCGGGTGGGTGCGGCACCGCCTCCGGTGGGATGGCCGCCGCAGGCCAACGTGGCCAGACTGCTGGGCATGCACCACCTGCCGGAGCCCGCCATGCGCCACCTTGCCCATCCCGTCGCCCATTCCGTCGCTCACCCCATCGCCATCACCCGCCGTCACCTGCTGACGGCGGCCCTCGGCAGCAGCGTCTGCGCTGCCCTGCCGGCCCAGGCTGCGCTGCCCGGCCTGCCGCTGGCGCAGGATGCGCCGGACGGCCTGCAGCCTGCCGGCTACCTGGTGAGCGAGAAGTACGACGGCGTGCGCGCCATCTGGGACGGCCGGCAGTTGCGCTTTCGCAGCGGCCTGCCGGTGCCGGCGCCCGCAGCCTTTCTGCGGCGGCTGCCGGCCGTGCCGCTGGACGGCGAGCTGTGGCTGGGCCGCGGCCAGTTCGAGGCCACCTCGGGCCTGGTGCGCCGGCTGGCCGCCAGCGACGCCGACTGGCAGGGGCTGCACTACATGGTGTTCGACATGCCGTGGGCCGAGGGCGGCTTCGCACGCCGCCATGCGCTGCTGCAGGCCCTGCTGCGCCAGCAGGCCGACCCGGTGGTGCAGGCAGTGCCGCAAGCCACCGTGCCAGACCGCGCCGCGCTGCTGCTGCGGCTGGACGCGGTGGTGCAGGCCGGTGGCGAAGGCCTGGTGCTGCGCCATGCCGACGCGCCGTACGCAGCCGGCCGCAGCGCCGCCATGCTCAAGCTCAAGCCGCTGCAGGATGCCGAAGCGGTGGTGCTGGCGCACCTGCCCGGCCGGGGCCGCCATGCCGGCCGCCTGGGCGCGCTGCAGGTGCGCAGCGACAACGGCCAGGTGTTCCAGATCGGCACCGGCTTCAGTGATGCCGAGCGTGCGGCGCCGCCGGCACCCGGCCAGCGCATCACCTTTGCCTACCGCGGCCTCACCGAGGCGGGTGTGCCCCGTTTCGCCAGCTACGTGCGCGTGCGGCCAGCGGGCCTGTGACGGCACCAAGCACCTGCACTGCCACCGGCCCCAGCCGGCTGCGCCAGCGGTGCAGCCGCTGCCACAGCCGCCAGCCTGCCCACAGCCGCCCGGCCAGCCAGGCCAGACGGCGCGGGCGCCACACCACCAGCAGGGCCACGGCCACGCCCACCCAGTGCGGGTTGGCCTTCAGCCAATGCCAGCCGCGGCGCACCTGATCGGCCAGCGCCAGCGGCGTGCGCAGCACGTCGGCATCCACCGCCACCTGGCCACGCAGGGCGGCGCTGCGGGCCTGCAACTGCCGGCCACGGTCGGCCAGCGCCTGTTGCTGCGCGTCGAAGAACATCAGGCCGGCGGCGACGGGTCGAGCCCGGCGCGGTCCTGGGCCAGTTCGGCCCGGCTGGCGGGCAGGGCGCCCGCCGGGTTGGCCAGCCGCAGCCGCGCCTGGTTGAACATGTAGGCGCCAGCGCCCAGGCAGCCCAGCGTCAGCAGGGCCAGCACCAGCGGGCGCCAGGCCTCGGGCGTCAGCGCCACCAGCATGGCCACACCCAGCAGCAAGCCCAGGGCGATGAACAACAGCGCCACCCCGGCCCAGACCAGGGCGTCGAAGATGCGCAGCTTTTCCTGCTCGAATTCATTGGCCACCAGGTCCAGGCGCACCTGGACGATCTGCAGCAGCGTGGCCAGCAGCCGCTGCAGCGACGAGAACAGACCGTGGCCGGGCTCGGGCGGTGGCATGCCGTGCGGCCCGGCCATGCGGGTCAGCGGCGGCCGATCAGCAGGCCGACGATGAGGCCCACGCCGGCAGCGGCGCCGATGGCCTTCCAGGGGTGCTCGTGCACATAGTCGTCAGCGGCATGGCCGGCGGCCCTGGCCTTGGCCACGGCGCTGTCCTGCAGGTCTTCCAGCTTGAGCTTGGCGCGGCTGATGCGCTCTTCCACCTTGGCGCGCCACTCTGTGGCGCTGGCGCCGGTCTGCTCGGCGCCCAGGCGCAGCAATTCCTCGGCGTCACTGATCACCAGGCGCAGGTCGGCCATCAGCTTGTCCTTGTGGGCGGCGGTCGTGTCGTTCATGGTCGATTCCTTGTGGTTGAAGGCTGGGACTGGTGTGAGCCTGCCGGACGGCCATCGGTTCCGTCGCGGGTCACAGCACCTCGGACGCGAAGTCGGCCAGGCGCGAGCGTTCGCCGCGCGCCAGCATCACATGGCCCGAGTGTGGCCAGCCCTTGAAGCGGTCGACCGCATAGGTGAGGCCGGACGAGCCTTCGGTGAGGTAGGGCGTGTCGATCTGCGCCAGGTTGCCCAGGCAGACGATCTTGGTGCCCGGGCCGGCGCGGGTGATCAGCGTCTTCATCTGCTTGGGCGTGAGGTTCTGCGCCTCGTCGATGAGGACGAACTTGTTCAGGAAGGTACGCCCGCGCATGAAGTTCAGGCTCTTGATCTTGATCTTGCTGCGCACCAGGTCCTGCGTGGCGGCGCGGCCCCATTCACCGGCGCTGCCTTCACCCTTGGCCAGCACTTCCAGGTTGTCGTCGAGTGCGCCCATCCACGGGCCCATCTTCTCTTCCTCGGTGCCGGGCAGGAAGCCGATGTCCTCGCCCACCGGCACGGTGACGCGGGTGACGATGATCTCGGTGTAGCGCCGGTCGTCCAGCACCTGGCTCAGGCCCGCGGCCAGCGTCATCAGCGTCTTGCCGGTGCCGGCGGTGCCGGTCAGGCTGACGAAGTCGCATTCCGGGTCCATCAGCAGGTTCAGGGCGAAGTTCTGCTCGCGGTTGCGTGCGGTCACGCCCCACACCGCGTTCTTGGCGTGGGTGAAGTCCTTCAGCGTCTTCAGCACCGCCGTCTTGCCGGTGATCTCGGTGACACGTGCGTGCAGCGCCGCGGCGCCCGGCTGTTCCAGGTAGACGAACTGGTTGACCATCAGCACCGGCACCATCGGCCCGGCGATGCGGTAGAAGGTGTGGCCGCCCTGCTGCCAGCTCTCCATCGTCTTGCCGTGGCGCTCCCAGAAGTCGCCCGGCAAGGCCAGCACGCCGGTGTAGAGCAGGTCGCCGTCTTCCAGCACCTTGTCGTTGAAGTAGTCCTCGGCGGCCAGGCCCAGCGCGCGGGCCTTGACCCGCATGTTGATGTCCTTGGACACCAGCACCACCTCGCGGCCGCCGGGCTTGCTGCTCTCGGCCTCGCGCAGGCTCTTGACCACGCCCAGGATCTGGTTGTCCGCCTTGCCTTGGGGCAAGCCGGCGGGCAGTTGCACGTCCATCAGCAAGGTCTGGAAGTACAGCTTGCCGCCGGCGTCCTTGTGGCCGGTCTTGTTCAGCGGGATGCCGACTGCGGTGTCGAGGCTGCCGCCCGGGTTGGTGGATGTCGCCAGCGCGTCCATCTCGCGGCTGACCTGGCGGGCATTGCGCGCCACCTCGCTCATGCCCTTCTTGTGCCCGTCCAGTTCTTCCAGCGTGATCATCGGCAGGAAGACGTCGTGTTCCTCGAAGCGGAACAGGCTCATCGGGTCGTGCATTAGCACGTTGGTGTCCAGCACGAACAGCTTGGCCGGGCCGCTGCCGCGCGGCGACCGCACCCGGGGCCGTGGGCCAGCGGCTGGCGGCGCGGCCAGAGACACCTGCTTGGTGGGCATGCCCGGGCTGGCAGCCCGGGGTGCGACCACCGGCGCTGCCACGGTAGCGACAGCCTTCGCCGTGCCGCGTGCCGGTTGCTTGGGTGCAGCTGCCGGCGCCGCACCGTCGAACAAATCGAGCGACGCCGGAGCCGGGGCCTCTGCCCGTGCTTTCTGGCCCTTGCGGGTGTCACGCGGCGCAGCCTGCGACTCGAAATCAGCGGGCGACAGGATGGCGGCTTTGGTGGCAGGCGGCTTGGGCAGGGGCATGTGGTGCGGGCAGGGGTGGGCGTGTCAGGCGGGACTGGTGGTGCAGCGGCGGTGATGCGCCCAACAAAAAAGCCGCACAGGCAACTGTGCGGCTTCGTCGTGGAAGGGGGTGTGCGTCAAGCGACTCACCGGCATGTGCCGATGATACACAGCCACCCTGCAGCGGCCTGTGACGGCCCCGTGACCGGGTGGCTCAAGCGGCCTTCTTCAGGTCCTTGACGGCCTTGAGCACTTCGTCGACATGGCCGGCCACCTTGATGCCGCGCCATTCGGCGCGCAGCACGCCGGCGGCGTCGATCAGGAAGGTGCTGCGCTCGATGCCCTTGACCTTCTTGCCGTACATGATCTTGTTCTTGACCACGCCGAACATGTGGCACAGCTTTTCCTCGGTGTCGGCGATCAGCTGGTAGGGCAGTTCCAGGTTCTGACGGAACTTCTCGTGCGAGGCCATGTTGTCACGCGAAACACCGAACACCACCGCGCCAGCCTTCAGAAAGTCCTTGTGCTTGTCGCGGAATTGCATGGCCTCGGTGGTGCAACCGGGGGTATGGTCCTTCGGGTAGAAGTACAGCACCACCGCCTGGCCACTGAAGGCTGCCGGCGTGAACTTCACGCCGCCGGTGGCTTGGGCTTCGAAATCAGGCAGGTTCTTGTTGAGGACAGGCGTCATGAGCGGTTGTGGAGGTCAGACGTTGAGCCCTCTGCGGGCGAGTGGCGGTGGCGTTGGCGGTGCATTGCCTGGCCCCCGGCAGGGACGTAACCCCTGATTATAAAGTTTCGGCGCTGCCCTGCCCTCGGGGCCCTGGGGCAGGAATTCCCGCGTTGCGTTTCCGGTGGTGGCCGCGCTCAGGACACGGGCGCCAGCAGCAGCGCAGCCACGGCCGAACGGCCTTCGCTGACCAGCACGTTGTAGGTGCGGCAGGCGGCTGGCGTGTCCATGGTTTCGACGCCGATGCGGCGGTCGATCAGCGCGCGCACCAGGGCGGGCGAGACGAACTTCAGCCGCGGCCCGCTGCCGAAGATCACCAACTCGGGCTGCAGCGCCAGGATGGCCTCGAAGTGCGCTGCCTCCAGGTCGTCAGGCCGGGCAGGGGCCCAGGTCAGCACCGCACCCTGCCAGGGCACCAGCAGGCTGTGGGTGAAGCGCTGGTTGCCCACCCACAGCGCGTCGGCGTCGTGGCGGGTGATGACATTGGTGCCGGCCAGCACGTCGGGTTGGAACTTCACGGCAG
>JAGOBT010000241.1 GCA_017999135.1 Burkholderiaceae bacterium | reverse complement strand
GTGTAGACGGCTGATTCGAAGTGCGGCGTGGGCACCACCGGCGGCACCTTCTGGATCAGGTTGTGCAGGCCGTCGATCGGGAACTTGGGCGCAAAGATGCCGTTGAAGAAGTCTTTCACCGGCGGCAGGCCCCAGATGAACACCGCCACGGTGAGGATGGCCCAGGGCGTCCAGGCGCGCACCAGGTCGGCCCGGCTGTGGCGCACCGGCGCGCGTGGCGGCTTGGCCTCGGCAGCGCTGATGTCCTTGCCCCGCATCGTCGGGGATGTCCAGATCGTCTTGGGCTGCCACACCCGCAGGAAGGCGATCAGGCAGACCATCGACACGATGGCCGCGATGATGTCCACCAGCTCGGGCCCGATGAAGTTGCTGACCAGGTACTGCGGGATGGCGAAGCTCAGGCCGGTCACCAGGATGGCGGGCCAGATGTCCCACATCGCCTTGCGCCCGGCAAAGGCCCAGATCAGCCAGAACGGCACCAGCAGGCTGAAGAACGGCAGCTGGCGGCCGATCATGGCCGTCACTTCCATCAGGTCGTAGCCGTGCACCTTGGCCAGGGTGATCACCGGCGTGCCGAGTGCGCCAAAGGCGACTGGCGCGGTGTTGGCGATCAGGCTCAGGCCCGATGCCGCCAGCGGCGAGAAGCCCAGCCCGATCAGGATGCCGGCGGTCACCGCCACCGGCGTGCCGAAACCGGCCGCGCCCTCGAAGAACGCGCCGAAGCAGAAGGCGATCAGCAGCAGCTGCAGGCGCCGGTCTTCGGTGATGCCGGACAGCGAATCCTGCAGGATCTGGAAGCTGCCGTTCGATTCGGCCAGCTGCTGCAGGAAGATGATGTTCAGCACGATCCAGCCGATCGGCAGCAGGCCGGTGAAGCCGCCGTACATCGCGGCGCGCCCGGCCAGGTCGGCCGGCATGCCGTAGGCCAGCACCGCCACCGCGACGGCGGCGATCAGCCCCAGCCCGGCGGCGATGTGCGCCTTGATGTGCAGAAAGCCCAGCGCCACCAGCATCACCACCACGGGCACGGCGGCCAGGGCGGTGGAGATGATCATGTTGCCGAAGGGGTCGTAGACCTGTTGCCAAACCATGGGGTGTCTCCTCGTGTGCGCCTGGGCCACCTCTTGCGGGGACCACCGGCATGCCTGCAGCGGGCGCTGCGCCTCGAAGCTGCGCATGGTGCCGACGGGGCTGCCGCGGCGCGTGAAAGTCACTGCGCCGCGGCGTGAGGAGATTTCAGGCCGTCAGCCGGGCGTCAGCCCCGCTGCGGGGTTCAGGCCTGCAGCGACGCCGTCAGCCAGTCGACGAAGGCGGCACACTCCCAGCGCGCCAAGGTGCCTGGCTTCCAGCACAGGTAGTGGTGGAACGGCGACGGCACGCTGCGCGGCGACAGCCGCACCAGCCGGCCGCTGTCCAGCCAGGCCGCGGCCAGCTTGGGTCGGGTCAGCGCCACGCCGAAGCCGGCCGCCGCGGCGTCCAGCATCAGGCCCACGTCATTGAACTGCGCGCCTTCTCGCGGCTCGGGCAGCTGGATGCCGCAAGCCTGGAACCACCCGCTCCAGGGCACCAGCGGGCTGCGGATCAGGTGGGCCCGTGCCACCTCGTCGGCGGTCTCGAAGTGCTGCGGAAACGGGCCGGCCTCGATGGCGTAGTCGGGGCTGCAGACCGGGCAGACATCGTCGCTGAGGATGCGCACCTGCTCCACGCCGGGGTAGGGGCCGGTGCCGAAGCGCACCTCCAGGTCGGCCTCTTCGGCCTTCACGTCCAGCAGCGGGATGGCCACCTGCAGCACCAGTTCAACCTCCGGCCAGGCGCGGCGAAAGGCGGCCAGCCGCGGCATCAGGATGGCGCGCGAGAAGGTGGGTGTCACCGCCAGCCGCAGCCGCGCCGCACTGGGCGTGGCCTGGCGCTGGCCCGGCATCTGCGCCAGCGCCTGCAGGCCCTGGCGCACCTGCACCAGGTAGGCCTGGCCGTCGGCGCTGGGGCTGAAGTCGCTGCGGCCGAACAGCCGCGTGCCCAGCAGCGTCTCCAGCTGGCGCATGCGGTGGCTCACTGCGCTGGGCGTCACATGCAGCTCTTCGGCCGCCAGCGTCACGCTGCGCAGGCGCGACAGCGCCTCGAAGGCCTGCAGGCAGTGGATGGGCGGGATGCGGATGGGTGGCATCGGCGCTACACGGCGGTGAACACCGTCAGCACCCCGGTGTAGCCGTACAGGTGGTGGCGGGCGATCTCGCCCGCGGCGAAGAAGCCCACCAGCGGCACGTCGCCCAGCGCGTGCTGCACGATCTGCGCCTCGGCCGACGGCGCGCCGAAGTGCGGCCCGCCGCGGCCCGAGCACGACACATACAGCGCGCCGACGATGCGCGGCGCCGGCTGCGGCAGACCGCCGGTGGCGGGCAGCGCATCGGCGGCCGATTCGATCTCTTCGCGGATCTCGGCGCAGATGCGCACCAGGTCGCGCCGGGCGGCGCCTGCATCGCGCCGGCAGAAGGCGAACTGCTGGCCCAGTTGCAAGTGCTCGGCCACCGCGATGCCCTGGCGGGCGGGGTCGATGCCGATCAGGTGGCGCACCCGGGTGTCGCTGCCGAACTGACCGCCGCGGTTGCGCGCGGCATCGCCGCCGTCAGTCAGCCCCACCAGCGTGCCGCGCAGGGCGGCCATCGCCCGCTGCGGCTGCTGCAGGCTCACCTGCAGTTCGTCGAGCAGCAGGCCCAGGGCGGGTTCGCCGTCGAGCGTGAGCGCCAGGTTGCCGTCGGCCGCGGTGATGTGGCGGGTGGGGCCCAGCGGCTGGCAGCCCTGGGTGACGCGCGACACCAGGTGCGGCGCGGGCACCGGGTCGGTGGGGTCGTGCGCCAGGAAGGCCACGCCCGACAGCCCACCCTCGAACACGCCGTCGGCGATGTGCAGCCGCCGCTCGCGCGATGCGGTGAGCCCGCCGAACAGGTAGCCGCTGCTGGTGCGGCCGGCCAGCTCCAGCAGCAGGTCGTCCAGGTCGTGGGTGGCGGGGTCGGCATGCACCAGGGCGCTGTCGGCCCAGCCGGCGGGCATCGGCAGCCGGCCGCTGAACAGCCGGAAGCTGGCAGGTGGCAAGTCGCAGAGCATCAGCACCAGCGCGGGCTCGTCGATGTACTCCACGCCCCCGGCCAGCACGCCCACGCCCACGGTGCCGGCCCAGTGCACGCCGGGCCAGCGCTGCTGCAATTCGGCCAGCAGCGCCTCGGCCTGCGGCGCCAGCGCCTCGGTCATGTAGACCAGCCCCAGCGTGGGCAGGAAGGCTGGCTGCCGCGCGGCGCGGCGGGCCTCCACCTGCGCGGCGGCCAGGGCCAGCGCCATGTGGCCGTCAGGGTGGGTGGCGTGGCCGACGAGGAAAGCCTGCATGGCGGGCGGCGTGTCGCAGTGTGTGGGGGTGTGTGGATCGGCAGGGCGCTCAGCGCGGCTTGGTGGCCACGCGCCGCCGGGCGGCCGGTTTCTTCTTGGCCGCGGGCTGGCGTGCGGCGGGCGCTGCGGGGGCTGGGCTGCCGCGGCCGCCCAGCTTCTGCGCGGCAGCACCAGCGGTCTTGGCCACCGCCACCGGCATGGCCGCCGCCTGGCGGAAGGTTTCGCCGGCGGCGTCCAGCCCCTGCTTGACGAGGTTGCCGGCCAGGTTGCGCGCCGAATCGGTGGCGCCTTCCTGCATGGCATTGGCCGCCAGCTGGGTGAACTGCTGGGTCAGCGCGCCCCACCACTGCATCGGGTCGATCACGCCGGCCGGCACCTCGGGCGCGGCCGCTGCGGTCGGCGCGGCCGGGGGTGGTGGTGCGGGGGCCGGTGCGGGCGCCGGCGCAGGGGCCTCGGCCACCGGCTCGGGCGCCTGGGCCGGCATGCGGATCTTCAGTGATTCGGTCAGGTCGCCAAACGACACGTTCATCGTCTTCAGCGTGCTCAGCGTCATGCGCTGCACTTCCAGCGCCTGGATGGTGGCGCCCAGCATGCGGGCGTTCTGCTCCAGCCAGAACTGCACGGTGCGCAGGTCGTTGATGCGCTTGTCCAGCTCGTCGGGGTCGAGCGTGGGGGCAACCCACTGGCCCACGCCGGGCATGGCCGCGCCGGCGTTCTTCACCAGGCCCTGCAGGAAGTCGAAGCCCGGCACCATCTTGGCAAAGGCACTGGCGGGGTCGGTCATGGCATCTCCTCGGGGTGGTTGTTCTGCCGGGCCATGGTAGCCGCCGGCAGGCGCAGGGTGAAGCTGCTGCCGCGGCCGGGTGCCGAGCGCAGCGTGATCTGCCCGCCCATGGCCTGCGCCAGCCGCCGGGCGATGGCCAGGCCCAGGCCGCTGCCGTCGTGGCGCCGGGCCTCGGGCGGGCCGGCCTGGTGGAACTCGTCGAACACCCGATCCTGCTCGGCCTGGGTGATGCCCACGCCGCTGTCGCGCACCTGCAGACGCAGCGTGCCACCCTGGCCATGGCGCAGCGCCAGCAGCACGGTGCCCCGGGGCGTGTGCTGCAGCGCATTGGCCAGCAGGTTGGCCAGCAGCCGTTCCAGCGCAGCGGGGTCGGCCTGCACGGCGACGGCGCTGGCGGCCTGGCGCCATGCCAGCTGCAGGCCGCGGGCGTCGGCCAGCGGCGCGTGGCGCTGCAGCAGGCGGCGGGCCAGCGGTGCCAGTGGCACCGGCTGCAGCGCGCCCACCTCGGTGCCGGCGTCCAGCCGCGCCACGGCCAGGATGCCTTCGAACAGCCGGTCGAGCGCGGCGATGCCTTCGCTGGTCTGGCGGCGCAGGCGCGCCTGCTCGGCCGGTGGGGCGTCGGCCTGGGCGGCGTCCAGCAGCAGCAGGGCCTGCATGGGCTGGCGCAGGTCGTGGCTGGCGGCGGCAAAGAAGCGGGCCTTGGCCTGCGCGGCCTCTTCAGCCAGGCGCTGCGCGGCCAGTGCGTCCTGCGTGCGCGCCTGCAGGTCGGCCAGCAGCTGGGCGTTCTGCGCCCGGATGGCCATGCTCTCGCGCAGCGACCGTGCCTGCGCACGCCCCTGGGCCAGGCAGAACAGCAGGAACAGCGCCAGCCCGCCCGCCACCGCCCGGCTGACGGCGCCAGGCTGCAGCGCGTAGTGCCCCACCAGCGGCACCAGCAACGGCAGCAGATAGGCCCATTGCGCTGGCACGAAATAGGGCGCGCCCGCCACCACGCCGGCGGCGATGCCGCACAGCGCGATGGTCCAGAACACCTCGGCCGTGGGGTCGGTGGCATCCAGCATCAGCCAGGCGCCGCCGCCCCAGGCCAGGCCGGTGCTGCCCAGCGCCGCCGTGGCGGCCCGGGCCCAGCGCAGTGCGTGGGCATCGGCCTGCGGGTCGGCCTGCCGCAGCGCGGCGCTGCCCAGGCGCAGCGCATGGCTGGCCAGCACCGCCGCGGCCCAGGCGGCCAGCGTGCCGGCGGGCACGCGGCCGGCCAGGGCCCACAGCGCCAGCACCAGCAGGCCGGCGTTGACCAGCGTGGCGCGGCGGTTCTGGCCGTAGAAGTCGGCCACCCGTTCGGGCAGGAAGCCGGGGGCCGCCGTCATGGGCCGGGCGCGGCCGGCCCGCCCAGGCCGTGCTGGCGTGCCAGCACGATGGCGCGCGCCCGGCTGTCGGCGCCCAGGGCTGCGAAGGCGGCGCTGAGGTGCTGCTTCACCGCCCGCTCGCCGATGCCCATGTGCTGGCTGATCTCGCGGTTGCTCAGGCCCTGCACCAGC